>DATGCB010000045.1:0-38929 GCA_035312365.1 Eudoraea sp.
AGTTCAACCTGAAACCACATGCCCTTTTCCTGATTTCCGCCTGTACTCCATCCCTCAAAATTAAAAGCACTGGCGGGAGCGGCGGTCCCGCCAATCCGTGTTGGTACCGTATGGCTGGCAGTGATCTTCCAGGCATCTGTCGGTTCCATGGCCCGGGGGACCGAACTGATAAGCTCATCATATTTATAAGCCCCCGCCTGCCCGGCGGTTTTTGTCCTTACCCTGGCGACATCTTCCATGGTTACCATACTTGCCTCATTCGACAGATTTTGCCTGATATAGGACACAACGGCTGCGATCCATTCATCGGATTGTTCTTTATTCCCCACCATGAATCCTGCGGGATAGGTCTTGCCGTCCAGGGGCCCTTGCATCCCGTGCATGACTGTTTTTATGGTGTATTCGGGATGGGCCTGGACCCGGAATGATCCTGATAACGGAGGTGCCATCACCAACCCTTCACCCAAGGGAGTTCCATTCCCGTCGTTTCCATGGCATTGAACACAGAGTTCGTTAAAAATAACAGCTCCTTTTTCCATGGTTTTCTTCTGGGCATCGGTAAGTTCGGAATCCCTCATTTCCCACCATCTTTTGACCTCAGTCGGATGTAAAATTTGATTCCCGATGGTTTGAACACCTTTTGCCATGTTTGTTTTAAGCAATTGCTCCAGGGTTGTATTCAGCGAAGGCACTTTTAAAATGCGGGAAGTAAGCATCGCCTGAATCACAACATCCACGTTGTCGTCCTTTAACAAGAGCATGTACGCATCGTCAAAGGATTTGTTGCCGGATTTGTAGCTTGTTTCGCTGGCCCTCATTGCCTGAATACGCATACGTGGATTGGGATCCTTTAAAAGATCATTCAGCAACCGGGGGTTCAAAGCGGCCAGCCCTTCCAGACACCACAGCGCATGAAAACGGGCCAAAAGAAAGTCGCTTTCCCGTATCATATGTTCCAGTTGAGGTACCACACTTCTATCCCCGGCCAGAACGAGCAGCTGTTGCGCCTTGTCCCTCCACCAACCATTCGGGTGTTCCAGATGTGCAACCAGTTCCGCCGGACTTTCATTGAACATCCGGGGTTGTTTCAAATCACGTTCCCGGCTGTTGTGCGTAATGCGCCATATACGTCCCAGCCCAACTACCTTATCTAATTGGTACTGTTCAATTTTAGTCCGGAGATACGTCCCTTTTTGCGCCCATTGACCTTCCTGGATGATACCATGGTACATGTCGGCAATATATAAAGTGCCATCGGGGGCTGTTGCCATATCAACGGGACGGAACAAAGGATCTGTGGAACGCATGAATTCGGATTTCTGATCCTGATAAACATTGTGCAACGTGGTGAGTCCTTCGGTCACCACCGGATTTACCTGCCTGACAATACGAGCCACGGGTTCTCCGTAAAATAATTGTCCATATACCTCCTTTGGCAGCCGGTCCCCCCTGTATATATCATTTCCGGCAGCACCCGTTACCCTGTTTGGACCGCCGTCCGGCTGGCGAACCCTGTCCATCCCTTCCTGCAGATCGGCAACTTTTACCGGCGCACCCCAGGGGACCTCAAATCCCTCGGCAAATTCATGGTCAAAATTAAAGTTGCCGTAGTGCACAGGAAATTGAAATTGAGAGGGAAGCCCGCTGGCGCCCCCTAAAAACCAGAGTTTTCCATCATCATCATGGGTAACCCCCCACTGTGCCCGGTTATACCCTGTATCCTCACGGATGACTCCTGCCGGGGTTTCCCGGACCCGGAAGGCATTTACCGTACTGTAAAGCCAATTGTCCATGCCGTAATACATAAAGGCCTGTTGGTGTTCCACGTTTCCGGAACGGCCATAGTTGATGGTGAAAAGTTCCTTCTTGTCTGCCTTGCCATCACCGTCGGTATCCGTGTATTTATAGACATTGTCAGCATCCGATTCCATCGCCAGGACGCAGTCTTTACCATAAGGCAGAACAAAACGCGGAAATATTAAATGATCCACAAAAGCCGTCCCTGTCTCATATACTCCGTCATTGTCCTTATCTTCCCATCTCGATATCCTGCTTACAGGTTCCAGGGTCCCATCAGAATCTGCCGTTAGCATATAACTGCGCAATTCGAGCACATACATGCGTCCATTGCCATCAAAGGCAATTGCCCCTGGCTGTTGAATTTGTGGTTCGGTAAGTACAGGTTGAATGGTATACCCATCAGGCAAAAGAATTTTTTGTGCTTCCTCTTCAGGATATAAGGGGAGCACCGGTGCTTTCGGATCCAGATCAATACCCTTCCAGTCTTCGCTTTCAGGGTCTGCGTTTTCCGGCAAACCCAACCTTGGCAGCGTATCCGACATGGATCCTATCACCCTCTCCACGGGATGCGGTTCTTTATTTTTAAGGGAGCAACCCAGGAGGAGAATAACGATGACCAGTGAAGGCAAAGCGGCCAAACCGAAATGCTTTGCGGTCGATTTCATTTGAAGGGGGTTATATGCCATGAGATTACAATTGGATCCGTGTAAAATGCCGTTAAGCGTGAGAAAAATAAGTATATTCATCTCAATTACCAAGGTTATTATCACTGATGTATAAAAATTACCAAATTCCAGAGTGGAAGCCTGCCTTCCTAATTCTTCCCCTGATTTCCGCAGTATTGCTTTGTATCCATTGCGGAGGGAGATCGGATAAATCAAAAATTGAGGAGGACCGGCCCCCGAACATTATTCTCATTTTTACCGATGACCAGGGTTACCAGGATGCAGGGGTATTTGGATCTCCCGATATTGAAACCCCCAACCTCGATCAGATGGCCGGGGATGGGGTACGCCTGACCAGCTATTATGCGGCCCAGGCTGTCTGTTCGGCATCAAGGGCAGGGATTTTAACGGGTTGCTACCCTAACAGAATTGGAATTCATAACGCCCTGGGTCCCGATAATACCCATGGCATTAACGCAACAGAGACCACAATGGCAGAAATGCTGAGGGCCAAAGGGTATAAAACGGCTATTTTTGGCAAGTGGCACCTTGGCCATCATTTGCAATTCCTGCCAACAAGACATGGGTTTGATGAATGGTTTGGCATTCCGTATTCCAATGATATGTGGCCATACCACCCTCAGCAAGGCACGGTATTTAATTTTCCCGATTTGCCCCTGTATGAAAATGAAACCATCATCGATACCCTGATCGAACAATCACAATTAACCAGGCAAATAACTGAGCGAAGTGTTGACTTTATCCGGCGGAATAAAGACTCCCCTTTCTTTCTGTATGTGCCGCATCCGCAACCACATGTACCCCTATTTGTGTCCGATCGCTTTAAAGGGATGTCCAAACGAGGTTTATATGGCGATGTAATTATGGAAATTGATTGGTCGGTTGGACAGATCCTCAGGACACTGGAAGAAAATGGCATCGAGGATAATTCCCTGGTCATCTTTACATCAGACAACGGCCCCTGGCTTTCCTATGGCAATCATGCGGGCAGTGCACTTCCATTCAGAGAGGGCAAGGGAACGGCCTGGGAAGGCGGTCATCGGGAACCCTTTATCATGCAATATCCCAAAAAGCTGGATGGCGGGCGGGTCATCGATATTCCGGTGATGGCCATTGATATTTTGCCCACCGTCGCGGAACTCACGGGGGCAACACTTCCTGAATTGACCCTGGATGGAAAAAGTGTCTGGAAAGTATTCACGGGAGAAAGTAAGGAAAGCCCGCAGGAGGCCTATTTCTTCTATTATAAGGTAAACGAACTGCACGGGGTTCGCTATGGCAGGTGGAAATTGTATTTTCCCCATAATTACAGAACGATGAACGGACAGGGAGCCGGTAAAGACGGGCAACCCGGAGAATACGCCTATATTGATATGGAAGCGATAGAATTGTACGACCTTTCAAACGACATGAGCGAGACCACAAATGTTGCCGCACAATATCCCGAAGTAGTGGCCGAGATTAAAACACTGGCCGATAAAATGCGCTCCAGGCTCGGGGATTCTCTTACCGGAACAGAAGGAAGTGAAACCAGGGCCCCTGGCACTGTAGATAAGGAAGAATGAGCAAATATCAATGAGCAGTATACAGTAAATGAGCAGTATACAATAAGAACGGCGAACAAACCTGAACCCAAATACCCACCATCCTTTAAAAACCAGTTTTGTCAAAACCCTTCAAATTTAAACAGTTCACAATCCAACAGGAACGTTGTGCTATGAAAGTGGGCACGGATGGTGTTTTGCTGGGTGCCTGGGCACCCCTGGAACATCAGCCCGGTGCTATTTTGGATATCGGTGCCGGAACGGGGCTTATTGCCTTAATGATGGCGCAGAGATCCGGAGCTAAAACCATCGATGCTATTGAGATTGACAATGATGCCTATGAGCAGTGTGTGGAAAATTTTGAGGCTTCAAGCTGGGCAGACCGACTCTTTTGTTATCACGCCGGCCTGGAAGAATTCGCGGGAGAAATGGAAATTCAATACGATCTGATAGTATCCAATCCCCCGTATTTCTCCTCGCCGCGGAGTGATGCCACAGGCGGAGGAGCACGTCCTACGTCGAATTCAAGAATAATGGCGCGATCCAGGGAATCGCTTCCGTTCGGTCAGCTATTAAAGTCGGTTGCCACCCTCCTCTCTCCACAGGGAAGATTTGCAACCATTATTCCCTATCCGGAAGAGGAGCCCTTTTTACATGTAGCAGCGATGAATCACATCTTTCCTGCCAGCCTGTGCAGGGTAAGGGGAAATACAGACTCCCCGTGGAAGCGAAGCCTTATGGTTTTAAGCCCACTTAAGAGGGATGTCACGCATGGTGCATTGACTATTGAAATTAAAAGGCACCAATACACCGAGGCCTATATCGGCCTTACCAAAGAATTCTACCTGGATATGTAGCTATTTGCGTTTCATCCACACGTAAAAGGGGATCCCCGTGAGGAGGAGGAGAAAACCCCAGAATACCGCTTTCTCACCCGCACCGAATATGGCCCACATGGAATATATAAAAGCAAGCCCGCCTAATATTAGTCCGGAAAAATGGTTTTTTTCACCTGTTTTTCGCTGCCATAATATCAGAAGATAGGAAGCAGAAGAAAACAAATAAGGGATGAGTACACAGAGCGCCGTCAGGAGGATCATGAATTTAAACTGTGCTACAAGGCCTTCAGCATAATTCATAACCATGATCACCGAGGTTAAAACACTCCCAATGATGATGCCTGAAATGGGGACTCCCTGTTTATTTTCTCTTTTAAAAATAGCAGGGAACAAATGGTCAACCGCCGTGGCCCGGGCTATTTGCCCCTGTACCAGTATCCATCCGTTTAACCCGCCGAAAGCAGCGATTGCAGCCCCGGCAGCCACCACTTTTTCGCCTATTTCACCGCTCATAACAGCCATGGCTTCTGCGTAAGGTGCCGGGGACTGTGCCAGTTCTTCAAGGGGGATCATTCCCATGACTACCACAGTCCCCAGAATATATATCAAGGTGGTGGTCACGGTACCCAGCATGGTCGCTTTTGGAACTGTTTTTTCCGGGTTTTCAACATTTGCCGCAGGGATGGTGGCACTTTCAACCCCCATAAAAGCATACAACGTCATGGACGCCGTAATGGCAATAGCCGTGAAGGTAGTTTCTCCACTGATATTGAATGGGGTGAAGTTTTGGAGATCAATAAAGAAAAACCCTCCCAGGATAACAATGAGTAGAGGACATAGTTTTAAAATGGTAGTGACCAGTTGCATTTTACCGGATTCCCTTACACCCCGCGAGTTGACCCAGGTTAGACTCCAGATGGCAGCCAGGCCGGTGACCACCGCCAAAGCAGAATGATGCTCCAAAACGGGAAAAAAGATGCTCAGGGCACTTACGAAGGCAATGGCTATAGCGGCGTTGCTCACCCAGATGGAGATCCAATATCCCCAGGCCACCAGGAAAGCAGCAAAATCCCCGAAACCTTCCCGGGTATAAACGTAAGGACCGCCACTTTTAAAAGGGACTAACACACTTAATTTACTGAATACTCTGGCGAGCAATAAAGCGCCGGCAGCAGAAAAGAGCCAACCAAAAATACTAATCCCTCCAAACGCCGCCAATGCAGCCGGCATCAGGAAGATCCCGGCACCAATCATATTGCCAATGACAAGGGAGGTAGTCATCCACAGCCCTAATTTTTTGGTGGTGGTTTGGTTCATTAATGACTTCTATTGTCAAAAGAAATACATATTTTTAAATGTACAAATTAATTCCCTGGTGAGTCAGAAGTTTCATATTGATGCAGATATTTTAAGGGCCGAGACTTTACCACCCTCATTTTACAGGGATCAGGAAACCTTCGACGCGCTAAGGCAAAAGGTTTTTTACAGGACCTGGCAGTGGGTAGGACATGAGAATCTCGTACCCGGGGCACGTGATGTATACCCTTTTACCCTGCTCGATGACTTTCTCACAGAACCCATGGTGCTTACACGCGATCTTCATAACAACCTCCACTGCCTGAGTAATGTCTGCACTCATAGGGGAAATATTGTAGTGCAGAAGGAAGGCAAAACCAAAAAACTGATTTGTGGTTATCACGGCCGGCGATTTACGCTGGACGGAAGTTTTGAGTATATGCCCGAATTCACGGACGCGGTGGACTTCCCAAGAGCTTGTGATCACCTGCATCAATTTCCCTTACGGCATTGGGGACCTTTTTTATTTGCCGGCCTTGAACCCATGTTTGATTTTCAGGAGGTCATTGGGATCATGAATGAGCGGATCGGGTTCTTGCCATTGCACGATTTTAAGTTAAACATGCAAAGGTCGAGGGACTATAAGATTAAGGCCCATTGGGCGTTGTACTGCGATAATTATCTCGAGGGATTTCATATCCCTTTTGTCCATGACGACCTGGATGCCGTATTGGACTATGGAAATTACGATACCGTGCTGTACCCCTCTATGAACCTGCAGATTGGGTATGCGGATGGCACGGAGGAGGTTTTTGACCTGCCTGAAGGCCATTTAGATTACGGTAAAAAAGTAGCGGCCTACTACTACTGGGTATTTCCCAATATGATGTTTAATTTTTATCCCTGGGGATTATCAGTGAATATCGTTAAACCTCAGGCCATTGACCACACAAAAGTATCTTTCTATAGCTACGTCCTGGATGCTTCTAAATTGGATAAGGGGGCAGGATCCCTGTTAGATAAGGTAGAATTGGAAGATGAGGCCGTTGTAGAAGGGGTGCAAAAAGGGATCCGGTCGCACTTTTATAAAGCAGGTCGGTTTTCTCCGACCCGGGAAAAAGGGGTGCATCATTTTCACCTCTTGCTGGCGCAGTTTTTAAATCGCTAAGGCTTCTCATGGGCCTTCAAAATATAACATTTGCCATTTGTAATGTTATATAACCTTGTTACCTTTGGTGAAAACAAAATCCCATATGAAGCCCGATCAGTTTGAAGCTCCCGATTATTACCAACTTGATGATCTCCTGAGTGAGGAACATAAACTGGTTCGTGATGCAGCGCGCCTGTGGGTAAAGCGGGATGTCTCTCCCATCATAGAGGAGTATGCGCAAAAAGCCGAATTTCCTAAGGAAATTATCGGGGGTTTGGCTGAAATAGGTGCCTTCGGACCCTATATTCCCCCGGAATACGGAGGTGCCGGCCTGGATCAGATCAGCTATGGGCTCATCATGCAGGAAATTGAACGGGGGGACAGCGGAATTCGATCAACAGCATCCGTGCAATCATCCCTGGTAATGTACCCAATCTATGCCTATGGGACGGATGCTCAGCGCAAAAAATACCTGCCTAAACTGGCGACAGGTGAATTAATGGGTTGCTTTGGCCTCACAGAACCGGATCATGGTTCCAACCCCGCCGGAATGGTTTCCAACTTCAAGGACAAGGGGGATCATTTTTTATTGAACGGCGCCAAATTATGGATATCGAATTCGCCCTTTGCAGACATTGCAATCGTTTGGGCGAAAAATGAAGAGGGCCGCATTCACGGATTAATTGTGGAACGGGGTATGGAAGGATTTTCCACTCCCGAAACACACAATAAATGGTCCCTGCGTGCCTCGGCAACCGGAGAGCTCATTTTTGATAATGTAAAAGTACCGAAGGATCATCTCCTCCCCGGAAAAAGTGGTTTGGGGGCACCTTTGGGTTGTTTGGATTCTGCAAGGTTTGGTATTGCCTGGGGAGCCATTGGCGCGGCCATGGATTGCTATGATACGGCCCTTAGATATGCCAGGGAACGCATTCAGTTTGGGAAACCCATAGGAGCAACTCAGTTGCAACAAAAAAAACTTGCCGAGATGATCACCGAGATTACCAAGGCACAGTTGCTGGCCTTTCGCCTCGGACAATTAAAGAATGAAGGTAGGGCAACCACGGCTCAAATTTCTATGGCCAAACGCAACAACGTATCCATGGCTGTTACGATTGCCCGTGAAGCCCGCCAGATACTGGGAGGGATGGGCATCACAGGGGAGTATAGCATTATGCGGCATATGATGAATCTGGAATCAGTCCTTACCTATGAAGGCACCCACGACATTCATTTACTCATTACAGGCGCTGATATCACAGGCCTGAGTGCCTTTAAATAAAAAAGATATCTTTGGGATAACAATCCAAACCAAACCCACTATGAGATCAGTTCTTCTCTTATTCATTGTAGTTCTATCAGCTTGTAAGACGGAAGTAGGTAATAAAGCCATAGCCACCAATCTTCCGGTATCCCGGGAACTAATAACACCCGATGAACTGCTTGGGGATTTGTTTGTCGAGGTACAGTTACAAGAAGTCTTCCCGGATGGGAAAACCTTTGTGGACTGCCGGGCGAAAATTGCATATGACAGTATTGTATCTCATTACAAGGCTCAAAAAGACCGGGCAGATTTTAACCTGAAGGAGTTTGTGATGGAACATTTTGAAGTTCCGGCATCCATATCATCAGATTTCAAATCGGACCCGGGCAGGTCGGCAAAGGAGCATGTGGAAGCGCTGTGGCCCGTCCTGGTAAGAGCGTCTGACGAATTTGTCGATGGGAGCACGCTCATTCCGCTGCCTAATCCCTATATCGTTCCGGGCGGACGTTTCCGGGAGGTGTATTACTGGGACAGTTATTTTACGATGCTTGGCCTGGCGGAAAGCGGGGAATATGAACTTATTGAGCATATGCTCGATAATTTTGCCCATCTGATCAATACGGTTGGCCATATTCCGAACGGCAACCGGACCTACTATATTACCCGGTCTCAACCACCTTTCTTTGCACAAATGGTTAGGTTACTGGCCACCGAAAAAGGGCCTCATATTTATGAGAAATACAGGGGCGCCCTTAAAAAGGAATATGAATTCTGGATGAATGACACCACTATTGGGGACGCTCCTGTAAAGCGCTGCGTGGCTACCCCTGTTGGGATTATGAACCGGTACTACGATGAGGGCACTACCCCAAGACAGGAATCTTATAGGGAAGACTATACCCAGGTGCAGGAATTGGATGGTGGCATTGCCATGTACAAAGACCTCAGGGCAGGGGCAGAATCGGGATGGGATTTTTGCTCCCGCTGGTTTGCCGATCGAATGTCCATAGAGGAAATAGAAACAACAGACATCCTGCCAATAGATCTGAACGCTTTGCTCTACGGGCTTGAGGATGTTTTAACCCTCTGTTTTAAAGAGGATCACGCCTATGTGGCTGCACTTAAAACGAGTATGGAAAACCGAAAGGCCTTTTTGCAAGAGTACTGCTGGAATTCAAAGGAGGGGGTATTTGAAGACTACAATTGGGTGGATCAAAAACAAACAACAGTGAAATCCCTGGCCATGGCATATCCCTTGTTCTTTAAAATGGTGCCCCAGGAACAGGCAGATAAGGTAGCTTTGTATTTGGAAGCGAACTTCCTGCAACCCGGTGGCGTGGTTAGCACGCTCCATCATACAGGACAGCAATGGGATGCCCCGAACGGATGGGCCCCGTTGCAGTGGATGACCATTATTGGGCTGGATAATTACGGGCACCGGGACCTGGCAAGGACGATTGCTGAAAGGTGGGTGGCCCTCAACGAAAAAGTGTATGCCAACACCGGGAAATTTGTGGAGAAATACAATGTAGAAGATATGACCCTTGAAGCCGGCGGGGGTGAGTATCCTGTTCAGGATGGTTTTGGTTGGAGTAACGGCGTTTACCTGGCCCTGAAAGCCTATTTGGATACCCCGTAGCTGAAAGGGCGCAATGGGAGGGCCAGGCCCACATGGACCCCCGTTATAAAGGGTCGTTACCATGCTTCCCAATAGCCGGGAATGAGCAGGGAAAGGAACAAGAGCCAGTTACAACTTCAGCAGTTTAACTTTGTGCTGATGACATCCCTCATATAATCCAGCTGTTCCATTACCTTTGTGGTAAAGCTAAAGAGGCTGAGGCAGCGGTCCAGGTTCTGGTCTTCGTAGGCTACTTTGTAATAGACATCCCCGTTGAGGTAGTCTGTCAGTGCCCTGAGGCCATGGAGGAAAGGCAGGAGCACCGCCCCAAAAGGCAGAACTTCTTTTTCCTGTTGTGTTAAAAATCCGGCATTTGTGCCGAGCCCTGTGACGAAGGCTTCAAACAATTCCTTGTCAAAAATGATATTATCATGTTCTTTTTCGTCTTCGGGAGCCGTATTGACAATGGTCCTGACGGCATCTCCGAAATCAAAGTGAAAATATCCTTTCATCAGGGTGTCCAGATCCAGGAGGCAAATCGCTTTATGGGAGTCCTTTGAAAACAGGATGTTATTGAGCTTGGTGTCATTATGGCAAATGCGCGATGGAAGATCTTCGGGATCCCATCTTTTTAATTTCATCAGCATTCCATTTGCAAATTGAATCGCCTGGGTGGCAGTGTCCCTGCGCAACAATGCGCAATCTGAAAAGGCCTTGTTAAACTGCTGTTCGCGGAATGCCAGATCGTGGAATCTGGGGATGGTATCCACAAAATCATCCGGGTTCGCTTCTTCAAGCAATTCATGAAACTTTCCAATAATCCGTCCGGCCTCAAATGCCACTTCTTTTTTTGTAGTTGTATCGTAGACAATACTATGATCTATATAGGTCATTAGCCGCCAGCAATGTCCGGAAGCGGATTCATAATAAGTTCCCCCGGAACTGGTTCTTACTAAACGAAAAGATCTATACCCATTGTGTTTTAGAAAGGCGAGTGCCTTTTCCATGTTACCCATAAGTCCGGGAACATTTGCAAAAACATCCCTATTAATGCGTTGTAGGATGTATTGCGGCTTTGCTCCCTCAAAAACCAGAAAAGTGTCGTTTATAAATCCCTGGGTAATAGGATGTAAGGTATAGCCCTTTTTTTCAACCCTAAAATGATGCACTACTGCAACAAGGCCTTTTTTATCCATCTGGGTTACATTAGGCAACAGGTAAGGACCAGAGCGGAGCAGGGTACGATCCCGATTGGGTCATCTTTTGAAGTGCCTCCATCGCTTTTTCCTTATCATCAGCGTAGGTTACTCCAAACCATTTGCTATCCGATGGAATTACGGTGACCGTGGTTTTGTCTTCTTCCAGCATTTTTTGGATCACAAAGGGGATATACACCTCGCCCTTGGCGATATTCTCATCAATCCCGAGAAAGATCCTTAGGTCCTCTTCAATCTGCTGAAAAATGGAAGGTTTGCAAACCCAAAAATTCATGCTGACAAGTTCAGCACCGGTATAATTCTGTCCTGAATCCAAATCTACAATGCCGCCATTACTTCGGGTTAATTCCAGAGTCTCTACCACAGATACCAGTTGATCACCGTCTTGTTCACACATCCCCCTGGATACGGAGCCGTGCTCCGAAAGGGTGTCTTTAAGCGTATAGGCCACCAGGCCATAGGTGCTATTTTCCCTGTTTCCGGAAATAAATTCAGCAGCATTTTTATAGGCTCCTTTTCCGTAATAATCATCGGCATTAATTACGGCAAAGGGTTGGCTAATGACATTTCTGGCAGACCATACGGCGTGTGCGGTACCCCAGGGTTTTTGACGTTCTCCACGATACGTCGTTCCCTCAGGAAGATCTGAAAGTTCCTGGGCAATGACATCGAGCTCAATAAATTCCGGAAGTCGTAAACTCAGATGATCTCTTAAAAATTTCACGTTGTCCTTTTGGGTGATCACTACAATATGATCAAACCCATTTTCGATGGCATCATACATGCTGAACTCCATTAAAAATTCTTCATGGGGCCCTAAGCCATCAAATTGTTTTAGTTTTCCATATCTGCTTCCCCTGCCGGCTGCCATTAAGAGTAAGGTCATAACATTCGATTCTGGCGGCAAAAATAAGTTTTTATCCCTGAAAATGCATTGTATCCTTGAGATTTTCCTATTTTAAACCCCCGGTAACAAGGCACGGGAAGGGATGGTGAAGAAAATGAAGTAGCTGTTTTTTCGCCCTGGTCATGGCTCTACGGTCACCTGATGATAACCGCCAGAGCGAGATGGGGGGCAGATAGAATGGGAATGGCCAGGGAATTATCCGGACCCGCCCCCACTGGCTTCCGCCGTTTTGATATGTTGATTTCTGATTATTTGTCAGCCGTTAACGAATTTTAATCTAGACCTATAAAGCTTACTTTTAACCAACCATTTGATTAAATATGAAGGGACTCGATGTACTGGACTGGGTAGTAGTTGTTGCCTATTTTGTGATCCTGCTGGGAGTGGCCTGGTGGGTCATCATGCAAAAGCAAAAGAATACCGAAGATTACTTCCTGGCAGGGCGTAATATAGGATGGTTTATGGTTGGGGCCTCCATTTTTGCTTCCAACATAGGTTCAGAACACGTCGTGGGTTTAGCGGGGAACGGGGCCGGGGATAAGATGCCGTTGCTCATCTATGAATTGCATGCCTGGATTGTCCTTATGCTGGGGTGGGTCTTTCTTCCTTTTTATGCAAGAAGCGGGGTATTTACTATGCCTGAATTCCTTGAAAAACGCTTTGATGCGAGGTCCCGCTGGGTCCTTTCCGTAGTTTCCTTAATTGCCTATATCCTAACCAAGGTTTCCGTGACCATCTATGCAGGTGGAGTAGTGGTCTCCGCCCTCCTGGGGATCCCTTTTTGGATTGGTGCCGTCGCCACCGTCATCCTTACGGGGTTGTATACAGTTCTCGGTGGAATGCGGGCCGTGGTTTATACGGAAACCATCCAGGCCATTGTCCTCGTTTTGGGTGCCGGAGTACTCACTTTTATGGGGTTGGAAGCTGTTGGGGGCTGGGATGAACTTAAAAATACCATCGGAACCGACTATTTTAATATGTGGCGACCTAACAGCGACCCGGATTATCCCTGGCTTCCACTGTTTATCACTAGCACGATTGTCGGGATCTGGTATTGGTGCACGGATCAGGTAATTGTGCAACGGGTGCTGACCGCCAAAAATATTAAAGAGGGGAGGCGGGGGAGTATCTTTGGGGCCATACTGAAATTAATGCCTGTCTTTTTATTCCTGATCCCGGGGGTTGTGGCGCTGGGGTTGAAGATGCAGGGGAAGCTGGAATGGTCCAACCCGGATGAGGCATTTCCGATTCTTATGAGCAACCTGCTTCCATCCGGTCTCAGGGGGCTGGTGGCGGCTGGACTTCTGGCTGCCCTCATGAGTTCTTTGGCCTCTGTTTTCAACTCGTGCTCCACCCTTTTCACCCTGGATATATACAAAAAATTGCGACCGGACAAACCTGAGGAAAAACTGGTGAGAACGGGTCGTATTGCCACCTTTTTTGTGGTCGGCCTCGGCCTCCTGTGGATCCCCATTATTACCAGACTTTCCGATGGGTTGTACGAATACCTCCAGAATGTTCAGGCGTATATATCCCCGCCAATAGCAGCCGTATTTTTACTCGGCATATTCTACAGGCGTATCAACGCAAACGGAGCCATAGCTACCCTGATCGGAGGATTTATCATTGGTTTTTCAAAGCTGACCCTGGAAATCACAAAAACCAGTTTTTCCGAGGGGAGTTTTATGTTCAGCATTGCAGATATTAACTGGCTTGTTTTTGGCGCATATTTCTTTGCGATATGCATTGCCATCGCGGTCACTGTTAGCATGTTCTACCCGGCACCCTCTGAAATACAGCTTAAGGGATTAACTTTTGGTTCGGTGACGGCGGAACAAAAGGCAGCCAATAAATCGAGCTATAACCTGGTCGATATCACGGCCTCTGTCCTGGTGGTGATCATTGTGGTATATATTATGATTTCCTTTAGTACCCTCTCACTTTAAACGGTATGCACGGTGTTATCATCTCAATCCGTTCGGCTGATGAATTTCAAAATTTCGGGCTCCCTGATTGTTTTGGTGGTTTTGCGCTATAAGTTGCATTCCTGACATTTATCATTTTTTGGGGAGGAGGCTCTTCCTATTTTTGAAGTCTAATTCGGGAATTATGAAAACAATTATTGTGCCTATTGATTTCTCGGAACAATCCGAGTACGCCTTAAAGGTCGCAGCGTCCCTGGCAAAGAAACACAGCTCAGAAATCCTGGTGTTGCATATGTTGGAACTCAATGAGGCTGTGCTGACCTCGTCTGAAGGATTTCATCCGGAGCAAACGGTCTTCTTTATCAAATTGGCGGAAAAGAGGATGAGGGAGTTTTTAGATAAGGATTACCTGAAAGATGTCAGGATTACACCTATTATAAAGCACTTTAAAGTATTCGGGGAGGTAAATGACGTGGCAGGGAAACACGGGGCAGAATTGGTTGTGATGGGTTCCCACGGTACGGATGGCCTAAAGGAGATCTTTGTTGGTTCCAATGCCGAAAAGGTGGTTCGGCACGCGGAAATCCCGGTCCTGGTAATTAAAAGTGAAATGGAGGATTTTAAAGTGGAAGATTTTGTGTTTGCCTGCGATTTCAGGACTGAAAACCTGGTAGCATTCCAGAGAGCAATGGATTTTTGCGAAAAGCTGTCCGCAAAACTTCACCTGGTTTACATCAATACACCCGGTGATGATTTTCTTAGCAACGAGGATATTTATATGAAAGTGACGGAATTTCTTCAAAAGTCCGGTGTTGGTAAGGAGGTGGAAATCTATAATGATTACAGTGTTGAAAGGGGGGTATTAAATTACAGTGAAAGCATTAAAGCTGATGTTATTGGTATTCCAACCCACGGCCGCAAAGGACTTTCCCATTTTTTTATGGGTAGCATTGGTGAGGATATTGCCAATCACTCAAAAATCCCGGTGATCACGTTTAAAATTTAGGATGGGGCATGTACCGGCCAGTTCGTTATAGTTGGGCCTAAGGGAAGGCCTGGCAGATCGTTTACTGTAGTATTATTCATTGAATTCACCTTTTTGCCATCAATCGTTCCCAAGCATGGGAAAAAGTTGCCTCAACTCTTCATCCGTAGGTTGTTTGCCATACTCACATATCTGAAATCCTTCTGCGTGCTTAGCCATGGCTCCTTTTTCGCCATACCATTTTTTTAAGGACCTTCTCAAGGCTTCATCGGGTTCAAAAGTCCGCCAATTGGCCAGGAACTCGAGTCTTGCCTTTTCTTCTTTGGGTACTTTGTGCAGATTTCCCGAAGTCCATGGAAGCCAGTCAAAATATTGGGATTCGTGGGCGGCCATGGCATAAATTTTCTGGTCGAAAACGGCATCAATGTTCACGGCAACATAGGGATCAAAGGGAGAGGGTTCCTGAAACCCATCTTCCGAATACAAGAAAACCGGATTTTTTTGCAATGGGGGTACCTCGGGAGCCACATTGGGTACGATGACCATATAAGCTGCATCCTGAACCAGCACACCGGTATATCGGTGATCGGGATGATAGTCATTTGGTCTTGGGGCAATGACAATATCAGCCTTCCATTTTCTGATTTCACGGATCACCTTCAATCTATTGGCCAAAGTGGGCATAAGTTCACCATCATGGTTATCCAGGACAGTGTAGCTCACGCCAAATCGCCTTCCGGCCTCCCGGGCTTCTGCAATTCTGATCCTGGCCAACTCGCCTCCGCCCATGGCATAATGCCCGGCATCTCCATTGGTCATTGAAACAAACTTTACGTTATGGCCCATTTGGGCGAAAAGTATGGCCGTGCCCCCTGCATCATTGTCGCAATCATCCGGGTGGGCTCCAAACACTATAACATTTACTTTCTCATCTTGTGAGCTCAGGGTTGTCAAACTCAATAAAAAACAGCCCAGAATGATTAGTTTATTCATGATAACATGGTGTTAAACTAATTGCATGGCCCCCGGATCCCAAGCCACGGGTTTTTTTTGGTAATAGCTCTCGTTGGCAAGTAGTGCCGCACCGGCGGCCCGAAGACCAAATGTTGGATCCTGTATTATTTTCATATTCCCCCTGATTGCTTCGGCAAAATTTTTAAGATGATCATAATGTGAACCCAAATAGTCCCTGGGCGCTTCATAAATAGTCTCTCCGGTACTTAGTGCCGATGCTCTGCTTTCCAATTCCATGGAAGCATAGGCGGCTCTGATCTTATCCTGCGTAGCCTCTGTATAAGCAACCATAGAGTAGCCTCCCGGTACCATATCCAATTTGGAGCGTTTAAGGGTAACGGAATTACTCTCAACCTCCATTGCACCCTCCGTCCCCACAAGTTTAAAGCCACCACCCCCGCCAGATCCGGCAATAAAATTAATCCGGAATGCCGCATTGAATGCGGGATGAGTTTCTGCCTTTGGATAATCATACAGGGTCATGGTCACATCGGGCACATCCCTGCCGTCTTTCCAATACCGGAGTCCACCGGTAGAAAGTGCCCGGACCGGCCCAATAGAATCAGTAATATAATGAAGGGTAGAGAAGGCATGAACAAAAAGGTCCCCTGCCACCCCAGTTCCGTAGTCTTTATAATTGCGCCACCTGAAAAACCGGGTATTATCATATGGTATTTTTGGAGCACTTCCCAGAAAAGTATCGAAGTCTACCGTATCAGGGCTGGCATCCGGGGGAATGGGATATTGCCAGGCACCTTCCGCCGAATAACGATCATTGTACATGTCTAAAAGCACCAGCTCCCCTATGGCTCCTTCCTGATAAAGCTGCTTCGCCTTTTCATTTCCCAGGGAAGACATCCCGTTGCTTCCAATCTGGCATAGCGCCCCCGTTTCTTTCTGGACTTTGATGATCTCGTGCCCCTCGTCAAAGGTCTGTATCATAGGTTTTTCACAATACACAGCTTTGCCAGCCTTCAGTGCATCAATGGTAATTTTCTTATGCCAGTGATCTGGGGTGGCTACAATCACTGCATCAATATCATTTCTGTTTAATAGCTCCCTGTAATCACGTGTTGTGAAAATGTCATTGCCCCAAAGTTCTTTGGCCCGGTCCAGTCTTCCCGTATATAAATCGCACGCTGCGACCAGGGTTACGCCAGGCCCCTTCAGTGCAGCCATGGTATCGTAAATACCCTGGATTCCCGAACCTATAAGGGCCAGCTGAATCTGGTCATTTTTGGAATACGATACCGCCTCGTACTGCCTGTTGAGAAGCACTTTTTGGCGATGTGATGATGCCATAATATGAGGGGCGGCGGACAGGGCAGCGGAGCCAAGGGCAGCTTTCTTTAAGAACACCCTTCTCGATTCGTCTTTTTGCATGGATGGGTCATTTATTTGGAACGAACTAAAAAACGCATTGAAAGTACACTTTTTTACTTTTCATCGCAAGGATTTAGTCAAAGCGGAAGAAAGGTTTTTTTACTTTTCAGATCTATTGCAAGAGAACGGATCGTTTCATTTTCAAGGCTTTTAAGGAGTTTTGTCCTTGAAGAGCTAATGAGGTGGTGTAAAGGGCAGGGTTTACCTTCAGAGCAGTCTTCCAGGCTGAGCATGCAGGATTCCATTTTACTTTTCCCGTCAATGACAGCAATTATGGCCATCAACGGCATATTGATGTTTTCAGCACTCAGGTAGAATCCACCCCCCGGCCCGCGTGTAGATGAGACAATTTGATGCCGCGATAAGTCATGAAGCAATTTCGCCAGATAGGCACGGGGAACATTTATGGGTGTGCATATATCCTTGACCGCCAACTTGTTGTCTTCATCGCTGTGAAGTGCAAGATACAAGACAGCTTTTATGGCATATTTTGAAGAGTTGGAGAACATTTATCACTGTTTTGACGGTAAATATAATAAAAAGATATTTTTATCATTAATATGACAATTGTCATATTTATTCTTTCCACCCTCCTCTATTTTTGACCCAAAATCTAAATAACTGCACAGAAATGAAACTATTTTTTAGGAGTATTGCGCTGCTTATCACCCTTATCCTGGTGGGCTGCGGTGGAAAGGAAAAGAAGAAAGACGAGGGCTTTAGTGTGGAAAGGCAGAAATCCCCGACCGAACAATCTCAGGTCCCAATCGCAACGGAAACCTCCAAGGCTTCTGAGCGAATTGACTTAAACAACAAGGGGGTAGGTCCCATTACCTCCCTTACACTAGACGATGAGATTGACGAGGCACTCGCCAAAACAGGAGAAGAAATATACAATCAAATGTGCCTTGCCTGTCATAGGGTAGGGAAAAAGTTCATTGGCCCCGCTCCCAACAATATCCTGGAAAGACGTTCCCCGGAATGGGTCATGAATATGATATTAAACCCCGAAGTAATGGTTGCGGAGGACCCCCTGGCAAAAGAGCTTATGCAGGAGTTTAACGGGGCGCCCATGGCCAACCAGGGGCTGACTGAAGATCAGGCCCGGGCCGTATTGGAATTTTTCAGAACCCTTAAATAAATAAATATGAAAGCAACTTTCAACCCCAGGCTCCTGGCAGGTACTGTTTGCATCCTGATTTTCCTATATGGCTGTAAAACAGAAACCAAAAATGAAGCTAATACGGCTGTTCCTGAAGCACAGGAAGCAACTAAAAGACAGGGCCAGGCATTTATCAAGGATGATAATTCTACCCCAAATGTACTTGACATTGCCATAGGCTCCCCTGATCATACAACGCTGGTTGCGGCAGTACAGGCAGCCGAGCTTGAGAATGTACTGGTCAATGCAGGCCCGTTAATGGTATTTGCTCCTACCAATGCAGCTTTTGACGCACTGCCCGAAGGCACCGTGGATGATTTACTGAAACCTGAAAACAAAGATGCTTTGGCCAACATTCTCAAACACCATGTAACCCCTGGAAACTATAGCAAGGATTTTTTAAAGAAGTTTAAAAAACTGGGGCAGGCCAATGACCAGAATACAACAATAGAAACCATAGGAGATGACGTCTATGTGGGTGGTGCCAAAATCATTGCCAGTATTCCGGCCGGCAATGGTATTGTCCATGTCGTAGACAAGGTAATATTACCCCCGTCAGAAGAATAACAACATAAATTTAAATTGGAAGGAATGAAAAAATTACGCTTTTTAGTGATGATGATTGCCGGATTTGCGGTGGTCCTTACGGCTTGTAACAACATAGGTAAAGGTTCTTCAAACGGAGCTTTAACATCCAACGCCGCAGAACGGGTCTACGTAGCCCCCGGAGAGCATGACGAATTTTATGCCTTTATATCGGGCGGCTTTAGCGGGCAATTGTCCGTTTACGGGCTTCCTTCGGGGAGGCTTTTTAAGGTGATCCCGGTGTTTTCCCAGGATGCGGAAAAGGCCTGGGGATACAACGAAGAAACCAAACCCATGCTGAATACTTCCCACGGTTTTATTCCCTGGGACGATGCTCACCACCCGGATATTTCACAGACGAATGGGGAACTCGACGGTCGTTATGTTTTTATAAATGGAAATAATACGCCCCGTATTGCAAAAGTGGATTTGAGCGTTTTTGAAACCACCGAAATTATTGAGATCCCCAACAGTGCCGGAAACCACAGTTCGGCATTTGTGACTGAAAATACGGAGTATGTGGTAGCCGGAACGCGGTTTTCAGTTCCGGTACCGCAACAGGATATAGCCATTAAAGACTACAAAGGAAATTTTAAAGGCGCCCTTACTTTTATCAATGTTGATCCCGAAGATGGCAACATGGATATTAAATTTCAGTTGTTAATGCCTGGGTTCGATTACGACCTTTCCCATCCGGGGCGGGGTAAATCCCACGGATGGTTCTTCTTTACAACCTATAATACAGAAGAGGCAAATTCCCTACTTGAAGTAAATGCTTCTCAGAATGATAAGGATTTTATAGCCGCTGTAAACTGGAAGAAAATTGAGGAATATGTGAACGGAGGGGGAGGTACCCGGATGCCCGCGAATTACGCACACAATGTATATGATGACGCTACCCATAGTGCTACGTCTACCATGAAAAAAGAAGTTTTGGTGGTTGACCCTGCCGAGGTTCCCGGAGCTGTCTACTTCTTACCCACTCCAAAATCACCCCATGGTTGTGATGTAGATCCTTCCGGGGAGTATATTGTTGGCAATGGTAAATTGTCGGCCGACCTAACAGTGCACTCCTTTTCCAAAATGTTAAGTGCTATTGAAGGCAAAAAATTTGATGGTGAGGCCTACGGTATCCCCATTCTCAATTTTGAGGATGTGCTCGCAGGAACCGTGAAAAGTGGTGGTTTAGGACCCTTACATACAGAATTCGATGCAAATGGAAACGGGTACACTTCATTTTTCATATCTTCAGAAGTGGTTAAATGGAAGCTGGGGACATGGGAGGTAGTAGATAAGAAACCATGTTATTATTCTGTAGGTCACGTCATGATTCCCGGGGGAAATTCCAGAGAACCTTTTGGGAAGTACGTGTTGGCCATGAACAAAATCACAAAGGACAGGTACTTGCCAACAGGTCCCGAAGTTACACAATCGGCCCAATTATATGACATTTCCGGAGAAAAGATGGAATTACTCCTCGACTTTCCGACCATCGGGGAACCCCATTATGCAGCCGGTATAGCCGCCGACATCGTTAAAGAACATTCCAAAAAAATCTTCGAACTAAGCGAAAACAAGCATAAATATGCCACCACTTCAGATGCCAATGTGAAAGTGGAGCGTAATGGCAAAGAGGTGCATGTATATATGACGACGATCCGAAGTCATTTTAACCCGGATAACATTGAAGGGATCAAGGTGGGCGACAAGGTATATTTTCACGTGACCAATCTGGAACAGGACTATGACGTACCTCATGGTGTAAGTATGATCGGCGCGAATACTTCGGAGCTTCTAATAATGCCGGGGCAGACCGAAACTTTTGTCTGGGAACCTAAACAGGTGGGCGTATGGCCGTTCTATTGTACGGATTTTTGTTCGGCTTTACACCAGGAAATGCAGGGATATGTTAGGGTGTCCCCTGCTGATTCGAACATTGACCTTTCCTGGTCTTTGGGCGACTAGTTAAACCCTGAGAGTACTTTTTTCAAACGAAAGGCGGGCTGCGGGCAACCCCTTCCCGCCTTTTAAAAATCGTCAATAATGAAAAAATCACGAATCATAATGGTCATAGGGGCATTGTTGCCTTTAATGCTCTTTCTGTTTCCACTTTGGAATATAACGCTGGAGGCTCCACAATATCCTATTCCCCTGGGGATGGATATTTATATCAATGACTTTGCGGACACCAATCCACACGATATAAAGAACATCAATCTTATGAACCATTATGTGGGCATGAAGTATATTCCGGATGCTATTCCTGAATTTAAAATATTTCCTATCGGCATTATCATCACCACCCTCATAGGACTGATTATTGGAATAAAGGCTAATTATAAATGGTTCCTATATTGGTTTATCATGATGGTCCTGGTAAGCGCGGCAGGCCTGTATGATTTTTACTTGTGGGAACACGATTATGGCCATAATTTGGACCCCAGGGCCATCATGAAATTTACAAATCCGGATGGCAGTGTAATGGGATTTCAACCTCCGTTGTTTGGGTCCAAGGCTATATTGAATTTTAAAGCACATTCCTATCCGCAACCAGGGGCATATTGTTTGGCCTTAGGAATGGCCCTGGGGCTGATCTCCTATTTTGTGGGTAAAAAAGAAAACAATACGGAAAAATCAAAAACTTCGGAATGAAACGACGCCTGTATTTCCCAATACTTGTCTTGATGTTGATGGGGATCAATGGGTGTAATGTGGGTCCAAAACCGGTTCAATACGGTACGGATGGATGCCATTATTGCAGCATGACCATCGTTGACCGGCAACATGCTGCACAGTTGGTCACCACCAAAGGCAAAGCCTTCAAATTTGATGCCATCGAATGTATGATGCATCACCTGCAGGAGTTGGATCAGGAAGATGTGGCCATGTTCCTGGTTACCGATTACGATAAGCCCGGAGAGCTGATCGATGCCACTGCGGCTATCTACCTAATTAGCAGCGGAATACCCAGTCCAATGGGGGAATATCTCACGGCTTTCGCCGACCAGAAGGCAGCACAACAAGCCCAATCTGCGCATGAGGGCGAATTGCTAGGATGGCAGGAATTATTGTTGAGGTTTCCGTAATGGATCCTCATGCATTGAATAACGACTTGTATGTACCTGGTTAGCGATAAGATCATCTCACTGAATTACAACGGACTACAGACTCAAAAACTGGTAAAGACCGATAAGCTGGAGATCCTGAGCATCAGTCTGGAAAAGGATGCAACCTTCCCTGAACACAAGTCCCCGAAGGATGCACAGCTGATCGTATTGGAGGGTGCTGTGGAATTCTATATCGGGCAACGAGTTTATCATCTCAAAAAACATCAGCATTTTAGTTTTCCAAAAGACAAGCTGCATTGGGTAAAGGCCAATGAAAATTCAAAGTTTTTAATCATCAGATAAACCGAACAATGAAACCAATTATAATAGTTTTTGTACTCTTTCTATGTCTTGTTTTAACACAAAAGTCAAGGGCAGTCCAACCGATGTGCCCAATGCAGGATGGATATTAAGAATGACGCCTTCGAGGCAAAAGCAAAGACCATGTCGGCTAAACCCCTTTACTTTGATACCGGTATCGCAATACTTTATTTTAAAACCACCCATCATGAAATACACAGGTTCACTTTTGCTGATGCTACATCTTTTTACGGGATTTGCGCAGATGCCAAAGGCCATTGAAGTTTGCAAGGCATGCCATGTAAAATCCATTCAAGAGGGGGTGAACCTGGCCTCAGATCACGATACACTATTGATAAAAAAAGGAACCTACGAAGAATTTAATATAGTGATCGACAAACCCCTGACGCTATTAGGCGAGGATTACCCGGTTGTTGACGGGAAAGACAAGGGGGAGGTCTTAACGATAACCTCGGACAACGTTACGATAGACGGACTTTTTATTATAAATGTCGGAACAAGTTATACAACGGACTACGCCGCAATCCGTGTGGTAAAAAGCAAACACTTTGTCATTCAAAATGTGGTCCTGGAACGGCTATTTTTTGGAATTTACCTGGAAAAGGCAGAGAACGGAAGGATATACAACAATAAAATCAAAGGAGATGCCGTGGAAGAGTTTAATTCGGGGAATGGCATTCAATTATGGTATTGCCGGAACATTGAAGTGGCACAGAATACCGTGCAACATGTCCGTGACGGTATTTACCTGGAATTCTCAGATCATATCAATATTCATAACAATACGAGCTCCAACAATGTGCGTTACGGACTTCATTTTATGTTTTCCAATGACGATATATATGAGGACAACACCTTTGAAAACAACGGGGCCGGTGTTGCCGTAATGTTCTCTAAAAAAATAAAGATGAACCGCAATACCTTTAGAAAGAATTGGGGCACCTCTTCGTACGGCCTTCTATTGAAAGAGATCAATGATGCGGAGATCAGGGGAAATACCTTTGAAGCCAATACTACGGCCATCACGGTGGAAGGTACCAACCGGATCGATTATAAAAACAATGATTTTATAAATAACGGCTGGGCCATAAAAGTCCGGGGGGCGTGTTACGGTAATTCTTTTGTAAATAACAATTTCCTCTATAATTCCTTTGATGTCTCGTATAACAGCAAACTGAATGACAATGTCTTTCAGGGGAATTACTGGAGCAGCTATACCGGGTATGACCTGGATAATAACGGGATAGGGGATGTGCCTTACCGACCGGTAAAATTATTTTCATACATTGTAAACCGTACCCCTGAAACCATAATTTTACTGAGAAGCCTTTTTATGGATCTTATTGATTTTTCGGAAAAAGTTTCCCCGGTATTTACCCCGGATAATCTGGTGGATACCGAACCACTCATGAAACCATCGCGATGATCAGGATTGAAAATCTTCATAAAAAGTTTGGTAAAAACCCGGTGCTCTCCGGGGTAGATCTCACCATCAACGGGGGCGGGATTTTTGCTGTCCTCGGCCCGAATGGATCCGGGAAAACCACGCTCATTAAGTGTATATTGGGAATGGTGGTGCCTAACAAAGGGAATATTTCAGTGGCGGAAAGCAATATTAAGAATGCCTGGCGATACCGGCAGGATATTGATTACCTGCCACAAATAGCTAATTTCCCGGGCAACCTCAGAGTGGAGGAACTCATCCGGATGATCAAAGACCTTCGGCAAAAAACTTGTAATGAAGAACATCTGATCTCCCAGTTTGGGTTGGAACCTTTTCTGGATAAAAAATTGAGTACCCTCTCCGGAGGTACTAAACAAAAGGTCAATATCGTATTAACCTTTATGTTCAACAGTCCATTGATGATCCTCGATGAGCCCACGACCGGACTCGATCCTGCGTCGCTTATTCAGTTAAAGGATCTTATTCGGAAGGAAAAGTCCACTGGTAAGATACTGTTGATTACGTCTCATATCATGCAATTTGTAGAGGAAGTAGCGGATGAAATCATCTATCTCCTGGAAGGGAGAATCTATTTTAAGGGGAGCATAGCTGAATTGAAAACCAGGACCGGGCAGACCGATTTTGAACGCGCCATAGCCGATATAGCCCGCACAGAGAATGTTTAAGATATTAAAATACAGTTTTTACGACCTTATCCGCAGCCGGTGGAGTTATGTATATTTACTGTTCTATCTGGCCCTGGGCTTTGTACTGTTATTTCTCAACAATGATCTTTCGAAAGCAGTGATTACCATGATGAATGTCATCATTGTCCTGGTCCCTCTCATCGGAACTATATTTGGGGTCATGTACTTTTATAATTCCAAGGAATTTACCGAATTATTGTTGGCACAGCCTTTAAAACGGTCAGCCATATTTTTAGGACAATATTTTGGCGTCGCAGGATCATTGACATTGAGTTTGGTGCTGGGATTGGGCATTCCATTTATATTATACGGACTTCTAAGGAGTGAAGCCATTTGGGATTTTACACTATTGTTGGTTACCGGGGCCTTTTTAACCTTTATTTTCACCGCCCTTGCTTTTAATATTGCGCTCTCCAATGAAAATAAGATCAAGGGGTTTGGTTACGCCGTGCTTTTATGGTTGTTCCTTGCGGTCATCTATGACGGACTGTTTTTGCTGTCGCTGATCGTTTTTGAATCCTATCCGCTGGATATGTTCTCCCTGGTGGCAAGCATGTTTAATCCCATCGATCTTTCAAGGACCCTCATCCTGTTGAAATTAGACATTTCAGCCCTTCTGGGGTATACAGGAGCGGTCTTTAAACAATTCTTTGGCACTCAAATTGGGTTATTGATTTCCATTGGGGTATTGTTTTTATGGACCATCCTACCCATCTGGAGATTGGTTTCCAAAGCCAAAAGAAAAGATTTCTAAGACTTTTTACGCGCCTGGTACATCTCCAGATACAGCATGGTGCTCATTTTTTGTGCCCGGTTCCTGGCGATCCATGCAACCTCTCCTTCAAACAGATCATCAATGGTTTCAAACCACAGATTTATCCAGTATCCAAAATGTTCCGGCGTGATGGAATAATTCATTTTGGCATCTACCTCCCGATGCACGGTAACCGGATTTCCGGAGTATTTTCGCTTCAGGAAAAGCTGGGTTTCCCAAAAATCGGTAAGTAATTCCAGGTGCTCTTCCCAATCTGTTACAATGCTGTTGAATACAGGCCCCAATGCCTCATCCTTCCTGACTTTTCGATAGAAAGTCCCGACAAGAAGCCTTATATCCGCCCTGTTCTGAATATCCGTTTTTTTCATTTGATAGCGTTCTTAAATGAAGTGTGTATATTCTGCCTGCCCTGTAAAATTCGGGGGATTTTTTCGTATTTGTAAATCGGATTCTGACGATAAAACCACGTTCGGTTGCCAACGTTAAACCTGGTCAATTTCTGTTGGTGAACTTGTAGATGATACAATTACTCCAGTTAGAAATATACCTGATACTAAAAGAGGAATATCAAAATCTGACATCCCTTTTATCTTTATTGTCCGGCTTAGAGTTTTAATGGGGTGCGTTGCCCAAATGCTTATTGTAAAATTTCCATACTTCCCCGGCCACATCCCGACCTAATTGTAGTCCGGCAACGTTGTCGGCCTGAATATGATATCCGCCCATTACCCTTGATATTCCGGCCATATTGGCGGTTTCCGTAAATGTCGGGAATTTAAGGGTCACGGGATTCCCGTAATAAGTACTGTCTAATTCGGTGAGGGAACCCGGCAACAGATCCACTTCTTCCCCGAAATAATCATTCCCGGTAAAAAGCCTTAAGGCCTCGCTACAACCACCGCTGATTGTACTGTGTCCGGAGACATAGCTGGGGAAGGGAGGACATAAAAAAGTGTCGGGGGAATAGGGCCGCCATTGTTCCCCATCCATCTCCAGAATTCCTTCCCCGGGGCCACCCCAGGCCTTGATCACCTGGTCCTGATAATAGTCATGCACCAATGCATATGGCCTTGCAGAGTCGTAATACATTTTGGCATCCCAGGAGGCAATAAATGCATCCATGGCAGTTACCTCAGTTAAAAAATACATTTTTACATCCTCATCCAGGGTGTGGTTGTCCCTGATAGAAACATCCTGTGCAAATTTAAGCCAATGTCCTGCCTGCTGAACCGATTGTGGGCCGTCCCGCATAAACTCCACAAGTGCCTTTTCTTCGTCCGAAAGATTTGCCTGCAAATCAATCACTTCTTTTACTTCCTTTTCCATCTGCTCTGAGCCAACCATGGGCGGGGGCCCGGGCCTGAACTGATCCGCCGATTTCAGGGCGAGGGGATTAACAAGCTGCCAAAAGGGAGTTAAACATCCCGGGGCAAATTTGCCTCCCTTGCCATCCGAAAAATATTTGGGCTGCCAGCGGTCAATGTCCACGATTTTATCCACGGGATTTACCGGTTGGTAATGCGTATAATCATAATACGGTTCACCATTGGAGCCTTCCTGCGTTCCATATTGGTTGGAGCCGTCATTCCTGCGGGCTTTTATCACTGCCCTGGCGGCCAGGTTCCCTATTCCTTCAGGCGTGCCTGGATCCAATGAATTGTTATCGGGATCAAACCCCAGTTCCTGCATGAATTTTTTGAATATCTCCGTATCAGAATAGTAGTATTCTTTCATCGCTCCAAAGGCAGCATAGCTAATCGCTATTTCCTTATTCTTTACATTTTGTTCCTGGTCTGGCCTTCTTTCCACGTTTTTAAGGTAGACCGGGATCGCATTTGCGTCGTACCGGGACCACGCATCGAACATTGAAGTAAAGATCAGTCCCAAATAACGGGAGGTTATGGTTGGCCTGGGTTTGAAACGCTCTGTGTCATAGGCCGTAGCGTCCAATGCCATTTTTCCCCATTTAAAAGCAACGTTCTCGCTTCCTTTCAATTCTTCACCCCCGGGCATCTCGGTTTGTGCCCTGGAAATGGTACACGTCATATATCCAACGAAAAATAATAACAACAGCCTTTTCATCCTACATATAGTTATTTTGTTTACAAGAGTGCAAAAGTAAAAATTATAATAGATCTATCCAATCATCAATGCTGACAATCAATATCAGCAGACACAACCTCAGCAACGGGTTTTGGGGAGAGGTATGGAATTCCCAATCCCAACCCCCGAAGGATGAAGAGCGCACCTATAACAATGACAAAAATGGGAACAAGCCGACGAATCCTCTGCTTCATCGAAGTTTTGATGACTTCTCCGAAATAGACGGCGAGTGTCATCAGTGGAACCGTACCCAAACCAAACAACACCATATAAGAAGCACCCTTTATGGCATTCCCCATGGCCACTGCACCAAAAAGTGCCATATATACCAATCCGCAGGGAAGAAACCCATTTAAGAATCCAATGGTCAGGAAGGTATCCGGATTTTTCTTTTTAAGCGCTGCACCTAAGTGATGCTTTACTCTGGAAATGAATTTAGATACGGGCCTTGACAAATTATAGCGGCTAAGGGTTTTGTACGGGATCAGGACAAGTAGTATCATAAGTGATCCAATGAGGATGGAAAGCTTTTGTTGCATTCCAAAAATATAGAGTCCCCTGCCGAGCAGTCCAAAAACCAAACCGATGCTCGCATATGCCAGTAGCCTTCCAAAATGATATAAAAAAATCTGGGCGAACTTTTTGTAATGATTGTTCCTGTTTACCGGCAACATAAAGGCTATGGGGCCACACATCCCTATACAGTGCAGACTACCCAGAAACCCTAATAGTATGGCAGACAGTAACATATGTTATAATTAGCGATATTAAACGTTGAATGACAAACCTTGACGATCGGGCATTTCTGTCCAATATTTTTTTAATAGGTTATACTTTCCTTATGTAAATAGGGTTTCCCCTGGTATTCCCAGAATATTTTGATGTCCCAGCGACCACCCAATAAGCGCTTGTCAGGTATGAGCAAATGTGTATTGGACAAACTTAAAGCTAAGTCAAAATCCAATTGCTTATCAGATGGTCTGTACAGGGACACTTTTCCTTTCGTATTTTCATAGTCCATAGCCGGGGGAAATTGGATTTTCAATCCCCCCTCGGTTTTGGAGATCTTTATTCCCGGCTTTAGGCCTAATGCATTTGAGCGGGCATCGATTTCGTCCTGATACGCCAATTCTGCCTTATAGTATTCTTCAGTTACCAGATCGTGCCCGGCCCTGTCACCAGTACTGGCCAATACTACAAAATACAGAATGAAGGCAATGAATGCGGCAAATGCCAGGACAATGCCTGTTCCCCAGTTTATTTTCATAATGCGTTTTTAAATTTGTTCCATATATCATTGGCACTACCCCACTTAAGTACAAAATACTTTGCAACAGGTACTCCGTACTACCTATAACTTCTCGGCGCCAAAAACCGGGCCGTGGTTGTCTCAATTAATTGCTGGCCGCTATATACGCCTATCTTTAATTTGTCTTTTTCTCCGTTCAAAGCTGCATTGCTGATCTCAATAAAAAGCGTTCCTTCCGCCAGGTCCTGGGCCGGGACCAGAAAATTTTTATGGGTTACCAATTCAACGGTGCCTTTGTGGGAGATTAATTTAAAATATACATCCGGGATATCCTCCGTGGTTTTATTTATCAATTTATAGGTGAATACATTGCTGATAATATTCCCCTCTTTACGCTCGTATAGTTGGCCGGGCAATCTCAGAATATTGGCCTCGAGATCGTTTCGCAGAAACAACATTCCGGCCAGGACCCCGATCAGGATGGCAAGTACGGCTGTATATCCCCTGAGCCTTGGTGTAAAGCTGAATTTCGCGTTTTTTACAATATTGTCCTCACTGGCGTAGCGGATCAGCCCTTTGGGAAGGTTTACCTTTTCCATGATAGTATCGCATTCATCGATACATGCGGTGCAGTTTACGCATTCCAGCTGAGTGCCATTGCGAATATCAATGCCGGTGGGACAGACATGAACACACTGGAAACAGTCAATGCAATCCCCATGCCCTAACGCAGTCCTGTCCTCATTCTTCCTGAATTTCTTACGTCCGTTTTTGCCTTCTCCCCTTTTGTGGTCATAAGCGACCACGATCGATTTATTATCCAACAATACACCTTGCATC
Organism: Eudoraea sp.; assembly: GCA_035312365.1. Lineage (GTDB taxonomy): Bacteria > Bacteroidota > Bacteroidia > Flavobacteriales > Flavobacteriaceae > JAFMPW01. Next base: position 29,922 of record DATGCB010000045.1, read on the forward strand.
CGGCCATAGGGACATGCTATGATACACACCTGCTCCCTGAACCAGGCAAATACAAAATAGAATACCGCCGTAAATATCAGCAGGGAAACCAGCGTGCTAACATGGCTCAGAGGCCCCTGAATAATATAGCTGAGCAATCGGTCGCTTCCGATAAGATAGGCAAGAAATACATTGGCGATCCCAAATGAGATGATAAAAAAGAGGGCCCATTTAAGGATGCGTTTCCTGATTTTTTCCCCGTTCCACGCCTGCCTGTCCAGGCGCAACTGCGCCCCCCGGTCCCCATCTATCCAATATTCAATACGCCGGAAAACCATTTCCAAAAAAATGGTCTGCGGACACATCCATCCGCAGAAAATACGTCCAAAAGCTACAGTGAACAGGGCAACGAAAATTACACCAATGATCATGGAGATGACAAACAGGTGAAAATCCTGTGGCCAAAACGGGAAGCCAAAGATGTTAAACCGTCGCTCAAGGACATTGAACATCAGAAACTGGTTACCGTTTACGGTAATAAAGGGAGCCGAAATCAGAAACAGTAAAAGAAGGTAGCTCACCCATTTCCGGTAGTCGTAATACCTGCCGCTTGGTTTTTTTGGAAATACCCAGGCCCTCTTCCCCTCTTTACTGATGGTGCCTATTGCATCCCTGAAGTTTTCATCGTTCGCCATGCTGCCAGCTTCTCATTTGAATTAAAAGACCCATATTGAAACAGCATAACACGCATCTGTTTCCCGATCCGTGTATCGTTCTATTCCGGGTTTGCCTGGGAAGGATTATCCTCATCCACCCAGATTTCACCCTCTGCCGCTTTGGGGTTGGCAGGAATGGTCCCCTGCATTGTTAAAAGGTAACTTGCTACCTGCGCTATTTCCAAAGGCTTGAGCGTTTGCTTCCAGGCAATCATTCCTTTCCCATCCCTGCCGCCTTCCGAAATGGTGGTAAATACATTTTTTATGCCACCCCCCAGGATCCAATAGTCATCCGTAAGGTTGGGGCCAATGCCCCCTCCGCCGTCAGCCATATGACAAGCCACACAATTTACTTCAAAAATAGATCTCCCGGCACTGAGATCGGGGCCTTCTGTCAATAATTCCACCGTGCCCGCATCCACCAGGTCCTTGGCGGTCTTTTTATAGGCCTCTATGGCAACCTGGGCTTCCGCCACCTCTTGTTCGTATTCCAAATCCTGATCATAACCTCCGAAAATATGGAATCTTGCCATGTAAACGACCCCAAAAATGATGGTTGCATAGAACATATAAACCCACCAGGGAGGGAGTTTGTTATCGAGTTCCCTGATACCGTCATAATTATGATCCAGGATGATCTCCCCTTCCTCTTCAATAGGTTTGGAACCCAATAACCGGGTATATATTTTTTTGCCCCATCTCCATTCCCACCGTCCTGGCCTGGAAGCCAGGTAGCGTTTTTTCGCTTCCTCCGATAGCGTCTGGAACATGACATTTTCAATGGAATGTAAAATGAGTTCAATCGCAATTAAAATCAAAATCACCAACAATAAAAACAGCTGTGTAATAGGGTATTCAAGCAAGGCGGGTTTTTCACCGGAATCAATAAAATATTCCATCAGTCCTAAGATGATGAAGAATAACACTGGGATCCTGATCCACCACGGGGTTATATTTTTCATAGTTGCTCGTTATTTGGTTCGTTATCATCTAAGGGAAGTTCACTTACCTCTTTTATATGTTCTTTGGAAGCGGTCAATACCCACCAGAAGAGCAGCGAAAAAAAGACAAAGAATATTAGTAATGAGATCATCGGATAGGTGGCGATGCCATCTATGCTTTCCATGTGGTTTTTTACAAATTTTAGCATAACTTATTTGTTTTCTGAAACCAGTTCGTTAGATTCCTTGGCGCGGATGTCTGTTCCCAACCGCTGCAAATAGGCGATCAGGGCTACAATTTCCCTGTTCCGCATTTCAATAAATTCCTCCCCGTTCTCGGTGGCCGACTTTTTGTCATCTTCATATCCTTTCGCAAAGTCGGGATCTGAATAAAGATTTTTTTCGATCTGCAATGCCTGCTCGGCCATTGATTCGTTCGCCCCCGCAATCTCTTCTTCTGTATATGGTACGCCCAATTGCACCATGGTTCTCATCTTATCCTGTACCTGGCTTCTATCGTGTTCGTCGCGCACCACCCACTGATATGCCGGCATAATGGAGCCAGACGAGGTACTCTGCGGATCATACATATGGTTGAGGTGCCAGTTATCTGAGTACTTGCCGCCAATCCGCAACAGGTCCGGGCCGGTCCTTTTGCTTCCCCATAGAAAAGGATGATCATAGACAAATTCACCCGCTTTGGCATATTCGCCATAGCGCTCAACCTCACTCCTGAAGGGCCGTATCATTTGAGAATGGCAACCTACACAACCTTCCCTGATATAGAGGTCCCTGCCCTCTAATTCCAGAGGTGTATAGGGCCTGACACTGGTGATGGTAGGGATGTTCGACTTTACCAGAATGGTGGGTACGATCTGGATAATACCGCCGATCAGTATCGCAATGGTCGCCAGGATGGTCAACTGAATGGGTTTGCGTTCCAGCCATGTATGGTAGGTTTCCCCCATAGTCCTCTTCTTTGATACCCTGGTCAGGGCGGGGGCTTCGGCCAGTTCATCCTCCACCTTACTTCCTGAACGAATGGTCTTAACCACATTGTATAACATCACAAAAACCCCAATGATAAACAGACTACCGCCAATGGCGCGCATCCAGTACATAGGGATGATTTCATTGACCGTTTCCAGGAAGTTCCCGTAAACCAAAGTGCCATCCGGGTTAAAATCGTCCCACATCAGGGCCTGTGTAAATCCGGCAACGTACATCGGTAGTGCATATAATATGATACCCAGTGTACCTATCCAAAAATGGAAGTTGGCCAGGGGCCTGGAAAACAACCTGGTTTTAAACATCTTTGGAACCAGCCAATAGATCATCCCGAAGGTCAGGAACCCGTTCCATGCCAATGCGCCAACATGGACGTGCGCTATGATCCAGTCGCTGAAATGTGCGATGGCATTTACATTTTTCAGCGACAGCATGGGTCCTTCAAAGGTAGCCATGCCATACCCGGTAATGGCCACGACCATAAATTTAAGGGTGGGATCTGTCCGCACTTTGTCCCAGGCTCCGCGAAGCGTTAAAAGCCCGTTGATCATACCACCCCACGAGGGTGCGATCAGCATCACTGAAAATGCAACTCCAAGGTTCTGAGCCCAGTCAGGTAAGGAAGAATACAACAAATGATGGGGTCCGGCCCAAATGTAGATAAAGATCAGGGACCAGAAGTGCACGATCGACAACCTGTACGAATAAATAGGTCGGTTCGCCGCCTTGGGCACAAAGTAATACATCAGTCCCAGAAAGGGGGTGGTCAGAAAAAATGCAACGGCATTATGTCCATACCACCACTGCACCAGGGCATCCTGTACACCTGCATAAACGGAGTAACTTTTTAAGGCAGAAACGGGAAGTTCCAGGCTGTTAAAAATATGGAGTACGGCAACCGTAACAAAAGTGGCCAGATAGAACCAGATTGCGACATACAGGTGACGTTGCCTTCTTTTTAGCATGGTACCGATAAGGTTCCAGCCAAAAGCCACCCAAACCAGGGCTATGGCAATGTCTATAGGCCATTCCAGCTCAGCATATTCCTTCGACGTTGTATACCCCAGGGGGAGCGTTATGGCCGCAGCAACAATGATGGCCTGCCATCCCCAGAAATTAAAATTACTAAGGGCATCACTGAACATCCTTGCTTTTAAAAGGCGTTGCGTGGAATAGTAAACTCCTGCATAAATAGCGTTCCCCACAAAGGCAAAAATCACTGCGTTTGTATGCAGCGGTCGCAATCGGCCAAAACTCAGCCATGAAATACCATCGGTAACATTGGGAAACAAAAACATAAACGCCAGCAAGAGTCCCACCAGCATCCCGACAATACCCCAAAACATGGTGGCATAAAGGAAATTTTTAACGATCTTGTTGTCATAATGAAATTGTTGCACTTCCATAATTACTCCTTTAGTTGGTTTGATTTTTCTTTTTTTGATGGGTTATCAACCGATTTTTTTTGGACCAGTTCATCCTCAAAGAGCATGCGAATAGCAGGCGTGTATGAATCGTCATATTGCCCACTTCTAACGGAAAAAATAAAAGCTGCAAAAAAGATGACGGCTACAAGGATGCTTATAGCCAGCAACACATAGATTACACTCATACCTTCCTGAATAAAGGGTTAAAACTACGGTCGAAGCGAATTATAAAACATGACATATATCAGGTTTTTAAATTGATGGGCAATTTATAGGCCCTTTGGCTGTAAACCCTGTTGCCTCATTGCAATTTCCTTCCAACCACACTGGTCATCACCGTTGTAAATACCACAATGCTGATAGAACTCAAAGGCATTAATATCGCGGCAATAATGGGTTGTAATTGCCCGGTAACTGCAAAATAGAGACCAATAATATTGTATACCAGCGAGAGTATAAAACTCAACCGGATAATCGTCATTGATTTTTTGGAGGCCCGCATATAGACATTCAATTGTTTAAATTTTGTTGCATCCAAAATGGCGTCACAGGCCGGTGAAAAAACATTGATATTTTCGGATATGGCAATGCCTACATCACTTTGGGCAAAGGCCCCCGCATCATTTAAACCATCTCCCAACATGAGGACTCGTTTGCCCTTGCGCTGAAGGTCTTTAATAAATTCCAGTTTGTCTTCAGGACCCTGCCCGAAGTACAGGGGCGTTCCCCGGGGCAGGATTTTTTTCAGTATCCGTTTTTCACCCTCATTGTCGCCAGAAAGCACCGCCAGATCCATTGTCTTTTTTATGGCATTGGCCAGTTCAGGAAGACCTTCCCTATAGGCATTGTGGAAAGAAAACCGCCCCTTGTACGCGTCGTTTGAACTGATATGAACGGCGGTTTCATACGTCGCTGATTTGGCTTTATTTTGAACAAAACTGGCGGAACCAACCCGAATCTGACATTGATCCTTACGGGCTTTTAGTCCCAGTCCGGGGTATTCGTGAAAGTCATCCAGGGTCGTGATATGATGTTCGGCAAGCAATTCGTACAGGGCGCGGCTCAGCGGATGATTGGAGGCGCGCAGGGTATTTTTTAACAGTGACTCCTCGGCCGGGGTAAGTTCCATGCCCTCATAGGTAATGTCGTTTTTTGCAGCAGAGGTGATCGTGCCGGTCTTATCGAAAATCACCGTGTCTATTTGTGAAAGCCGCTCCAAAGTATGGGTGTCTTTTACATAAAATTTCAATCGACCAAAAATCCGGAGCATATTACCCAGGGTAAAGGGAGCTGCCAGGGCGATCGCACAGGGACAGGCAATGATCAATACCGAGGTAACTACATTCAATACCTTTGTACTGTCTGCAAAGAACCAGAAACCTGCTGCCATGGCTGCAATGGTAAGGACGCTGGCAGTAAAGTGTTTCGAGATTCCGTCGGTCAAGGTCAGGAATTGACTTGTCTTTTCTTTTTTAAAAGCGGCATTGCTCCAGAGTTGGGTGAGATAGCTCTGGGATACACTTTTTAAAACCTCCATTTCAATCGCCCCGCTGATCTGCTTACCCCCCGAAAAAATAGTGTCCCCTGCAACTTTACCAACTGGTTTGGCTTCACCGGTAACGAAACTATAATCAACATTGGCACTCCGCGATATAAGGACGCCATCAACGGGGATCAACTCTCCATTTCTGATGAGCAATCGATCCCCTTTCATAATTTTATATACCTGTACAGATTCCTCTTCACCGTCCCCGGATATTCTGGTTACGGAGATAGGGAAATAGGATTTATAATCATGTTCGAAGGAGAAAAAGGAGTACGTCTTTTGCTGAAAGAACTTCCCGAGGAGTAAAAAAAAGATAAGCCCGCTAAGGCTGTCAAAAAAACCACTGCCAAGATCAAAAAAAATGTCGGCCGTACTTCGCAAAAAGAGGACGATGATCCCAAGGGCGATGGGCACGTCGATGTTCAACAGTTTGGAACGGATCCCCTTATAAGCCGATGTGAGATATCCCCAACCGGAATAGAAAACCACCGGCAGTGAAAATAAGAAGATCAACCAGCGGAAGGTGCCTTTAAACTGTTCAAGCCAAAACTCACCTACTTCAAAATACTCCGGGAAGGAAAGGAACATAATATTGCCGAAGGCAAATCCGGCCACTCCAAGTTTATACAGCGAGCTTCGATCCGGGGAGGCAGGGATCTTATCATAATCCTTCAGTGACAGATTGGGATCATATCCTATTTTAGCCAGTAAGATAACGACTTCCTTAAGCGTGACCTGATCTCTTTGATAGGTGATCTGTACAGTTTTCTTTGGAAAATCTACCTGGGAACTTTTAATTCCGGGGTGCAGTTTACGGAGATTTTCAAGGATCCAGATACAGGAACTGCAATGAATATGGGCTATATGCAATTGAATTACCTGAATGGTCTCGTCCTGAAAGGCAAGGAGTTTATCAATGATGTCCTTCGAATTTAGAAAGTCATAATTCCTATCTCCCGGTTCAGGGCTCGCACCCGGATTCGCCTGAAGTTCATAGTAGTAGGTAAGTCCGCTCTCCTGAAAAATGTCGAACACGGTCTTGCAACCGGTACAACAGAAGTATTTGTCCATAGATATCACGGAATCCGACCCACATGGATCACCACAGTGGTAACACTGATTTGTATGATCTGACATTTGCATATACCCCGTGGCAAAAATGTTAAAGTTGACCGGATAAAAATATGACAATTGTCAGTTTTTGTAAGTTTGATTCTAAGTATTTTTGTCCTGCAGGTATAATTTACAGGAGATGACTAGCAAATGTGATCAGTGCATCATTAGGAAATTCAATTCGTTGCGGGCCATGAGCAAGGAAGAATTGAAAAAAGTATCTGATACCAAAACCACAAAATTTGTTAAGAAGGGCGAAATTATTTTTAATGAAGGCGCCAAACTCAATGGCGTCTATTGTGTTAGAAATGGGGTGTCCAAACTGTCAAAGCTGAGCGCTAATGGAAAGGACCAGATTGTAAAGCTGGCGACCAAGGGAGAGGTCTTGGGGCAACGGTCTGTCATTGCAGAAGAGTCCGCCAATTTAAGTGCTGTGGCGGTGAATGATATGGAGGTATGTTTTATACCCAAAGAGGTCATTGTGAATACCTTGCACAAGAACCCTGATTTTACGTATGAGGTGTTGCGGCATATGGCACACGACCTCAGGGAAGCGGATGATGTGGTTGTTAATATGTCTCAAAAGACGGTGAAACAACGTATTGCAGAGGCCTTCCTCTATTTAGGTAAAAACTTTGGTGAAGATGATGAGGGCTTTTTAACACTTACCCTTTCAAGGGAGGATATTGCAAACGTGGTAGGTACTGCTACAGAATCCTGTATAAGGATCATTTCTGAATTTAAAAAGAAAGGATGGATCAAAACTTCAGGAAAAAGGATCGGGATTGCAGATAAAAAAAAGCTGAATGATCTGGTAGAGGGCTTTTGATCCGGGAATACTTAAACCGCAAACGGGGCCACTGACCTTCAAACAGAACCTGACAAAAATCATATTTTTAGCATTGGGGTTCTCCTAAATTTACTTCGTCCTTTTAAATGTCCAAATGAGATGAAGAACGTATTGCTGCCTACAGATTTTTCTGAAAATTCATGGAATGCCATTGTATACGCCATACAACTGTTTAAAGGTGACGCCTGTGTTTTCCACCTGCTGAATACATACACCCCGGCCATTGTTCATAGTCGTTTTATGGCGGTTAGTACCGAAGGAAGGCTCCTGGAGGATGCCGTGCATATGGATTCTGAAAACGAGCTGAAACGATTGCTAAAACGAATATCAGGATTGAATGGCAATCCCAATCACAGTTTTAAAACCATATCATCGTTTAGCCTCCTGACCGAAGAAATTAAGCAGTCGGCGGAAAGATTGGGGATTGATTTGATCATAACCGGAACCAAAGGGGCATCGGGTTTAAAGGAAGTTTTTTTAGGCAGTAATACGGTCCGGATTATCAAGGCGATCAGGTCCTGCCCGGTTTTGGCGATACCTGCTTCTTATCCCTTTAAAAAGCCAGGGGAAATAGCCCTTGTGACAGATTTTAAAAGAAATTATGATGCGGCTATGATTGAACCATTAAGGCAAATTGCACAACATCTGGATGCTGCCGTTCGCATTATGCACATTAATGAGGAAAAACACCTGAACAAATATCAGTCCTCCAACCTTGATATCCTGAAGGAATATCTATCTGATGTCGCTACCTCGGTTCATTGGATGCCTTACTTTGCCGGTAAAGCCAAAGTAATAAAGGAGTTTTCCGAAGAATTTGAGATAGATATGCTGGCCATGGTGAATTACAAGCATAGTTTTCTGGAAGAGGTGACCAGGGAAGCCGTAATTAAAAAGGTCGGATTTCACACACAAATACCCTTGCTCACACTCCCTGAATAATAACCTTCATGTTCCTGTGGAGATTGATTTTAGCGTTCGATGTTGGAATTGACCCTCCGGATTTTTATGGAGATCATCCTAAAATCCTTCGGGAAGTGGTACCCTGACGTGCTGTATTTTCGATGGTGCCAATAGAGGTATTCAGGCTTTGTACCCTTTAGATTTTTCTTTTGGGCCGATCTATAATTGCAAATAGCAACTTCGGGCCAGGGAAACCAATCCGAAATTCGTTTTGATTAAAAAGAATTACACCAAAAAAGATATTGCAAAACTTGCAGCTGTTTCCATGGGAACGGTGGATAGGGTCCTCCATCGAACCCTATTGCCAGGAACCTGAAAAACAATCGGCATATAATAATGGCGTACTACGGCAGGATTCTGCATTGGATCCGTACCGGGCTCCGGCCCACGAGGGTGTCCTGGTATCGGCAAAAACGGGGTTTTGGATGAAGAATTTAATTACCACCCGGACGACGGCGCATCATT
>DATGCB010000046.1:0-3415 GCA_035312365.1 Eudoraea sp.
GGGGATGGGTTCACTCGCCCACATACCCATGGTTACCAGTTCTTTTTCAGCGTCGGTTCGCTCTTCCCCCTCGACGCCTGTAATTCCAAATTGCAGGGTATACAATTTGACAAGTTTCATTTTATTTTCGGTAATGGTACCGGTCTTATCTGCACAGATTATGGTGGCACTTCCTAAAGTTTCCACGGTTTTCATCTGTTTGACCACAATACCCAATTTCATCAACCGCCAGGCTCCAAGGGCCATAAACGTGGTAAAGGCCACCGGGATCTCTTCCGGAAGCACACTCATCGCAAGCGTAAGGGCTTTTAGCAGACTGTCTAATGCATCCGAGGACTTCGCATAATTAATGACCCAGACCAGTAAAAAGGCGATCCCTCCCCATATCGACATATTTTTTACGAAGTTGGCGATTTGTCGCTCCAGGGGCGTTTTTTCTTCTTGGATGGATTCGAGGCTTTTTCCTATTTTCCCCAATTCGGTCTTGTTGCCTATAGCTGTAATGGTCGCTATGGCCAGCCCGCTGGCAACCGTTGTCCCGCTGAAAATGCAGTTATCCGGTTTTTCGGCAGCCTTGAAAACGGCAAGGGATTCCCCGGTAAGAATGGATTCGTTGACAGAAAAATCGTTGGAATGGACAATGATGCCATCGGCGGGGATTATAGTACCTTCCTCTACCATTAGACTATCACCCATAACGAGTTCTTCGCTGGGTATTTCAGTTACCTCACCATTGCGGATCACCTTGCAATTGGGCTGTGTAAGGCTTTTCAGATTCTCCAGGGCTTTGCGGCTTCTGGAATCCTGAAGGAGCGAAATGGAACCCACCAGGACGATGGCGGCGGCCAGAAAAATACCATCGCCAATATTCCCGCTGATGAAATAGATGGATGAAGCTACCAACAATAAAATAACCATTGGTTCTTTGGCGATACTCTTTAGGGCATCCAGAAACCCACTTTCCGTTTTATAGGTCAATGTATTTCTTCCGTAGGTTTTTCTTGCCTGTTCTACCTGAAGCGCGGTTAAGCCTTTTATGCCAAAATTTTCAACGGCCATACTTTTCGTTTTATCAAAAATAGGATCTAAAAATATTCACCCGACTGACCTATGTCATTTTATTCCATAGGTGTTGTGCGTATTTTAGGACTATTAGAACAATGTTTAACCCTAAAATATAAAATTATGTCACTTGTAAAATTTAGCAGAAGGCCTTTTGGCAACCTGGTTACTCAGGATTTTTTTGACATGGACGATTTCTTTGATAATCGGGGATGGGTCAGGGATATGCTACCAGATCGTTTCTGGAATGGCAAAAGGTCGGAACCTGCTTTAAACATTAAAGAAAATGAGGACAATTTCGAAATTGAATTGGCTGCTCCAGGTTTTGCAAAAAAGGACTTTGAAGTGACCATTGAGGACAGTTGCCTGAATATCTCTGCCGAAAAATCTACTTCGGAAGACGATAAAGAAGAAAACTATACCCGAAAAGAGTTCAGTTACAAAGCTTTTGAACGTTCGCTTCAATTACCCGAAAGTGTAAAACAGGAAGCCATCAAAGCCTCGTACAAAGATGGTATTTTGAGTTTTAAATTGAGTAAAAAAGAAGAGGCTAAAAAATTACCACCCAAGAGAGTTGAAATAGCCTAGGAATTCGGAAATTCCTCTCTGCTTTTATCATAAGGCCCTCCTTCCAAACCTGGACGCGTCCATGTGAATTAGGTTTGTCAGGGAGGGTTTTTAATTATTTTCTCTTCCCTTTGGATTCCGGATGACAGTGGTTCTGAATGACCGAGATCCATGACTTCCACGACAGGATCATTTAATGTTGTACAACAGGTGTACTCTTGCATTATTGAAACACCGTTAAGGAAATTACAATTCATTCGAAATTGGAAGCAAAAGTGGTTTTACAAATTGCAAAAAATGATGCGCATCCTTTGAAGTGAACTTCAGTTTTTGCACTTCCTTAGTCTTCAGAACCGTATTCATTTTTTGCTTTATCAAGGGAACTAATAATCCCCAAGAACTATTTTTTGTTGAAAAGGACCACTATCACTTGTAGTACCGCGCGGCATGATTTTAATCATTTTTATCAATATTACCTTCCACTATCTTTAACACCGATAACTCCAAAAAGTTGGACAATGAGCGATCTTAAGAATAAGCAAATAATCGACAATCTCAAAAATAGCTCCTGGGAAGAGCTATACGTACTCACAGAGCACTGGACATCGGATCTGGAATTTTACAGGGACGACCTTCGTTTTTTACACCATCTGACGGAAAAATATTTTATGTGGATCAGCAAATCCGAAAATCTGGAGGTGGTTAGAGAATTGAAGAATGGACTTTTCAATCTAAAAGTAACCGTCAATGATTTATTGGATAAAGTAAGGGAACATCGGATTCAGGTGGGACAAATGGTAGAAAATTTAAACAAGGTCGATGCCAGTATTATCCAATCGCATCACGAACATTTGGAAGAAGGCATAAGGGAGTTCGTAAAATCGTTTAGAGCGAACCGCAAGGAAGTCTTTAAGATTACCGAATATATTATCGATAGTGAACGACTTGAACAAATCATGGATTCTTGAAGATGCAGGCACGATCTCGTCTACAGAAGGAATTTATTTCAAGACGGAGCAAGATCCGGAGCATAAATCCTGTCATATGCCGCTTTTTCCGGAAAAGTTAAATTAAAATGTGGCCCCTCAACCGGTAGATAAAGTACTAACAATGAGTCCGAAAATATGAAACGCAGAACGACAAAAAACAGGAATTTCAAAACCAGTCAATTGATTTTTGGTGTCTTAGTCATCATATTCATAGTTGTGCTCATAATAGGCATACTGGTATTTTTCGATACAATGGGCAGCCAGACGTGACGGGAATTATTTTTGGTCTTTCTCACAATTTGACTCGCAGAGATTACGTGTAAAAAACAACGCTTTAGTTTTACGACCCCGGGCTTGTTATAAAGTCGCCCTCCTGTATGGCAAAGAATAGGCCCGGGAATAAAAAAAGAATCGCACAGTGATTGTAATTGTTTTCGGGTTACCCGGTTCAGGCAAAAGTTATTTTGCCCAAAGACTCGCTGATATGCTCAATGCCGAATACGTCAACAGCGACCGTCTGCGCAAAGAACTTTTTTCTATAAGGACCTATTCAGCTTCGGAAAAAGCCCAAGTGTACAAGGCGATGCTGAATAATATGAATAAAGGGATCGTCCAGGGGAGGGATCTGGTCCTGGATGCCACGTTCCATAAAAATGAAAGCAGGGAAATGTTTGCAGAAAAAGCGGGGAAAGAGGACCTGATGTTTATGGAAGTACAGGCTGATGAACAAATTATAAGGGAAAGATTGAAAAAGAGCAGGCCATATAGCGAAGCCGATTATAATGTTTATCTACAGA
>DATGCB010000047.1:0-7376 GCA_035312365.1 Eudoraea sp.
ATGGAAAGGTGATCATTTACGAATGGATGCGCGGTTGGATGAAGGCAGTGACCCTCTTTAAGGACGGTACTTTCAATAAAATGGAACCCTTCGCACCGGGCATCGTGGTAAATAACCTGATTGACATGGAATTCGGCCCCGATGGCCGGCTGTATCTGTTGGAGTATGGCAGCGGATGGTTCTCTCAGAATGAAAACTCAGGTTTAAGCTATATCGAGTACAATGGAGGTAACCGGCCTCCGGTAATTGATCACCTCATTGTAGATAAAACCTCCGGGAAACTCCCATTGGAAGTGAATATCCGCGTTGAGGCAATGGACAGGGAAAAAGATACAATGACCTACATTTGGGAACTTGGGGACGGAAGTACGCAAGAAACTACCGAACCGGAAATTGCGTATACCTTCAACGAAGCGGGCGAGTACAAGGTTATGGTGGAGGTTAAGGATGATGTAGGAGCAAGTGCCCGGAGTACCGTGGTCCCTGTGGTGGCTGGAAATTCCAGACCGGAAGTTGCGATAGATCTCAGCGGGGGCAATTCTTCCTTTTTTATTGCCGGGGTGCCGGTCAATTACAAGGTTTCTGTCAAGGACCCCGATGGTGGTGAGGCTGTTGACCCATCCAATATTTTTGTGTCAGTGGATTACATGGAAGGAATGGATGAAGCGAATATGTCTTTAGGGCATCAGGAGGTTTCGGCGGCTGTGACGGGAAAGGCGCTGGGACTGGCAATGGACTGCAAAACCTGCCATAAAGAAAGTGAAGCCTCCATTGGGCCAACCTATACGGACATCGCAAAAAAATATAAAGACGACCCGGATGCAGCCGGTTACCTTCAAAACAAAATTATCAATGGGGGCAATGGCGTTTGGGGAGAGGTCACCATGCCTGCCCACCCCAATGTGACCAGGGACGAGGCAAGGCAATTAGTAGAATATATACGCTCGCTGGTAGGGGGGGGCACGGCAAAAAAATCCCTGCCTCCCTCTGGTACGGTGGTGCCTGTTCCCACAGAAGGAGCCAATGTGATGGTCATCACCGCAAGTTATACGGATAATGGCATTGGAAAGGCAAGGCCCTTGACGGGAGTTTCGTCGGTAAACCTAATGGGCAGTACCATTCCTTTTACCCCCACAACAAAAAATAAGGGTATGATGCCGATCTCATTTAATGGCATGGATTTCCTTCTGTTATCTTCAGGGGAGAGCTGGTTTTCCGTCGAGAACATAGATCTTAAGGGTATAAAATCGGCAACAATCGGTGCAAGCTGGCAAACACTACCAACCACCGGAATTGACTTTGAAATGCGCTTGAATGCGCCGGACGGCAGACTCATTGGAAGCGGTAGCCTGGCCAAACCCGCGGCAGGGCAGCCCGGCGGAATTATCCCCATTCCATTGAATACGGAGCTAAGTGAAAAGGCAGGCGCAATTTATTTTGTTTACAAATCATACGACGGGGAGGGGGCATTGAAATCCCCGGTAGCTCTCAGGAATGTCAGGTTTGATGGCAGGTAGAATATTGCTGAATTTATAACCTGACCCGGGAAGTAGCGTGGCAAAGAGGGCTGTTTGCATGTGGCGAATTACAACTTCGCGGTCCTGATATAGAAATTGTCGTCTATTTCAAGGGTGCTGAGATCACCTTCTATTTCTTCCGTTTTCCATTCGGAAGAAGGAAAGAGCCAATGTTGTTTTTTTTCGACAAAAACGCGGACCGGCATATCAAATCCGGGAACAATATCGGTATATCTGTAAGTGAGGTTATTTGCCTCTATTCGATATTCCAAAAGGGGGATCCTTGTCGTTCGCAAATACTGGTCAAACATGGCGGACAGGTCCTTTCCACTTTGTTCGCTCAGGTAGTTCTCGATCTGTTCGGTGGTTACGGTCTGATGGTAAAATTCTTTGTTGAGGCCGCGTAAAATACTGCGCCATTTTTGGTCATCCTCAAGCAGCTGGCGCAACGTATGCAGCATGTTTGCCCCTTTGTAATACATATCTCCGGAACCCCGCTTATTAACGTTATAGGTTCCGATAATCGGGAGGTCGTTCTTGATATTGGCCCGGGTACCGATGACGTATTTGGAGGCTATTTTTTCCCCAAAGTGATAATCGAGGTATAGGTTTTCAGAGTAAGCGGTAAAACTTTCATGAATCCACATATCGGCAATGTCCCTGTACGTAATATTATTGGCAAACCACTCATGCCCTGCTTCATGGATGATTATAAAGTCGAATAGCAACCCTGCCCCGCTACCCGAAAGATCGTGCCCCAGGTATCCGTTCTGGAAATTATTTCCATAGGTGATTGAACTCTGGTGCTCCATACCCAGGTAGGGGACCTCCACGAGTTTAAAACTATCTTCATAAAAAGGGTAGGGGCCAAACCAATATTCAAAGGCCTTCATCATCATAGGCGATTGTTTGAATTGCTCCCGGGCTTTTTCCAAATGATCCCTCAATACATAATAATCCATATCCAGCACCCCATTCTCACCTTCAAACTTTTCCCCGAAATGCACATAGTCACCAATGTTGACATTGACCCCATAGTTGTTGATCGGGTTGTTTACAAACCAGTGGGAAGTTTTGGTTTCCCCATGCTCTTCCAGTTTCCTAAGGCGGCCGTTGCCAACACTGACCAGGTCTGCCGGGGCTGTGATACTGATGGCCATGCTATCCACCTCATCGTACATATGATCCTTATTGGGCCACCAAATGCTGGCTCCCAAACCCTGACAGGAAGTGGCGATAAAGTGTTTGCCGTGCTCATCTTTTTTCCATGAGAAACCTCCGTCCCACGGGGCCCTTACGGCCTCTTTGGGGTGGCCGGAGTAGTATGCTGTGACTTCGTTGATCTCGCCTTTTATCTGCGACTTTTTAAGTCGGACGAAATGTGCGTTCCCCATTGATTTTACATCCAGGGTTTTCCCATCCTGCGTAACCTTTTCAAGGTTCATAGGTGGCTGCAAATCTATCTGTAGCAACTGGTTTTCAGACAGCACTTTATAACGGATGGTATTGCTTCCCGAGATGAATTTCTCATCGGGGTTGACGTCTATCTGCAAGTGGTAATGAGTAAGATCCCACCATGCCCGCTCCGGCGTTATGCTGCCGCGAAGCGTGTCCTGCTGCGTAAATGACATCTCCTGTGCAAAGGTGTTTACTGCAATCGCAAAAAAAATGTAAACGGCCGCTTTTTGTAACATTTTGTTGCTAATTTAAAAGATACCCAAACTTACTGCCTTTTAAAATCTTTATAAAATTATCTGTATTTAAGAGCTCGTTCACTGCTTTTTGCTTGTTTTCATGATTTTCGTAATAGGATTTGCTGATTAAATAGCCCATTGTATAACCAAGGTCATGGGGGCGATCTTCAATAGCCCCTCCATTATAAAGCCAATTGGAATTATCTTCAATAAAAAGCTCCTTCCTGAGATCGTTGAGTATGCGTTCACGGTTTTCCGGGTTTTGCAGGTACCTGAGATTTGAATTGTCAAGGGTCTCACCGGATGAAAGCTCCACCAGAAAGTCGCAAACCCCTTCACCTATAATTCCGGCCAGTACCGTGTTTGCGTTTAAGGTATCCTTATAGCTTTGCTGAAAGTGCATTAATTCATGAATAGTGAGGCCCGGGAGGTCGGAGAATTTCATGATGGCCCCTTTTTGCCAATCGGTCAGGCCATCTGTAGGCATGGATTCAGATCGTCCATACATATCCCCACCTACAAACATGCCCATCTCGGTGGCAGTACCCCCGGAATTAAGGATTCCCGGAACCACAAAAACCTTCGGGAATACAGCCTGTGGGTAGTATTTTTTAAAATTGCGCATCCATTGTGTGGTTTTTGATTTCAATGCGTTCAGGCTGTCAGGGTTAAACTGTTCCCTGAGGTAGCTGTAATAGTTGGGGGCCGCATTGATCATTTGCCCGTACATATTATCGAGGCTGTTGTAGCGGACCACGTAGAAGTCACGCAGTTCCCGGGGACCTTCAAAAATAAATTCCTTAAATATAGCCTTGGCATTGGCAGTATCCTTTTTGGCCCTTTCAAAATAACCCCAAAATTGGTGCATTGACTCCATTTCCAAACCAAAATGTGATACCTGCCTCAATTTTTTATTTATAGAATCCAGTCGCTTTTTCAGGCGTTTCCCGTCCCGGGATGTAAGTGGATCTTCTAAACCCTGAAATTTTGCCAGTATCTTTGGATTGGCAAGCCCCCGGTCAATCGCCTTATGCAACAGCGTTATTACTTCTTCATCATCCCCGGCCTGGTGATATAATGCCGCTGCTTCCACATACAATTCAGAGGCCTGCAGGTCCCTGTTTGCCTCCACCAATTTTTCCGCAAAATCGCTATAGGCTTTAGTGCTGTCGAGCTGTTCATAATTTTCAAACAGCATATTAACATCCGGTAACCGAAGGGAGCCACCGTCAGAGCCAGCCGTCCCGTCCCGGCATGAGTAGGAAGCGAATAACAGCAAAAGCGCTGATGTTGCATACCAAAATTTACGTTTCATCATCTCTCATTATTAATCCCTAATGTTCCCATCAGGGAATGTCACCAAACTTTCATGGCCCCCGGCACCCACGGCAGCAACCCCGAAGAAAAAATTATCAATGACTATACCATCCAGGGTATATTCAGAAATATCACCGACAAAACGACTATAATCCCAGGTAGGGGAAGTGGTATCCCTCCAGTAGACCCTATAACCGATTGCGCCTTCTACCTTGCTCCATTTTAAAATGGCAGCCGGTTGAACAATACCCCCTATTTTAACCTCGGACGGCGAAGGAGGTGCCCAGGCGATAGAGGCGAGGTTGATGGCATTCACTGCAGTGAGTTTTTTGGCATATTCAAAATTTACGTGTTCCAGAACATCTCCGTACGATATCCCATCCTCGGTACGGATATCCTGATGTTGCTGCGTATAGTTCTCATGGGCTTCCATTATTCGAATCCCGGCAAAACCGGCATCATTGAAAGGCCGGTGATGACCGCCCCTGCCAAATCTATCCAGGCGATAGATCATTATGGGATTCATTTCGGGCATGTATGTTCTGGTTGTTTTATGCACATAGCGGGCCAATTGCCTGGAGATTCCATCCACCTCTCCGCCAAAAAATCGGCGTGCCTGCCTCTGATTTTCTGTTTCAGTGGGCGGTACTGGTTCGGAGAATATTCTGAAATCCCTATTGCTCACAACGCCATCTACCCCCGAAATGTTGCCTATCATATCATTGTTTATGATACCAATTATATCCCAGCCCATTGCTTTCCCATAGGCAGCAAGGCCTTTACCCCCAAACAACCCTTGTTCTTCCCCCGATAGCCCAACGTAGATAATGCTGTTGTCAAAGGAATGTTTAGAGAGCACACGGGCGGCTTCGATAGTGCCTGCCATGCCGGATGCATTGTCATTGGCTCCGGGAGCATCTGATGTAAAATTGTTCGGGTCGCTCACCCTGGAGTCAATATCCCCGCTCATGAGGATGAAACGGTTCGGATGCGTTGTACCACGCTGGATGGCGACGACATTTACTACCCACACGTCGTGTACAATTCTTGCATTTTCACCTTTTTTAACCAGGTCCATTTGATAAAATACCTCCAGGCATTCGTTGCATTCCCGGGAGATTTTTTCAAATTCACTTTTGATCCACCTTCGGGCTGCCCCAATTCCCCGGGTCTGAGAGACCGTATCACTCAGTGTATGACGGGTACCAAAATTAGCAAGTTTTGTGACATCACTTTGGATGCGTTCTGCCGAAACGGCTTCAATGATGGAGTGCAGGCGGACATCTGTTTGTGCATAACCCATAGCAATGGAAATCATCAATAAGAGCGTACCAATAGTTTTCATTCGTTTGTAGTTACGTAGTTATTACTGAAATTCACCCGGTACTGGCAGTATTTGCGACCTCAAATGACAAAGATCCGGTAAGGAACGTCTTCTGCCCGTCCCAAGTGGTTTTTTCCTGTACGGGATGCTAACCGGAACTGGCAAAATTTATGAGAAGTTCCCTTACACCCTGAATGTTGTCCACATAGTATTTTGCATGTGTTTTTTGCCTTCCCACCTTCACGGTAATTGTATCATCGGGGAGTTCCTGGAACATAAATTCATCGGTCCAGTCGTCACCTATGGCAAACACAAAATCGTAGTCATCCTGTTCCATTACCCTAAGGGACGCACGCCCTTTATTGACGTTACTGCTTTTAATTTCCATCACTTTGTTTCCGGAAAGAACACTCAGATCATCCGTACCGATAAGACTTGTGAGGACGGTTGACAATTCTGTGGCCCTCAGATTCCCGAAGTCGGGATCCGTTTTTCTGTAATGCCATGCGAGGGAATAGTTCTTTTCCTCAATGAAGGAACCGGGGGTCCGATCCACAAAGGACTCAAGAACGGGTCGAATTTTTTCCATCCAGTCATTTTTAACATTTTCGAGGAGGCGAAAGGGATCTCCGCTTTGTGAAATCCATACACCATGCTCCACGATCATATTGTATTTCTTATCCAAAAACCACCGGGAAAATGTTTCCTTATCCCGCCCGCTGATCAGATAAACATCCGTATCTGTAAGGCTGTGCAAGGCATCGAGCAATTCATATAGTTTTGCATCCGGATTAGCCTTCTGGGGATCGTTTTGAAAACCCGCCAGGGTGCCATCGTAATCCAGGAAGAATAATTTCTTTTTGGCTTTTTTATATTGATCGACGATCGTATTCAACCGATGCTCCGTAAGGCGTTTGGAAACATGCTCCGCATCCCTGTCTTTTTGCGCTTCAAGGGAACTCATAAAGTCTTTGGCCCATTTTTCTACATTATAGCGTTCCAGGCGTTTTTGCAACTGGGTATTTCTTAATTGTTGCTCTTCCAGAGGCATATTAAGCGCCTGATATAAGGCCGCTGCTATTTGCTCAAAATTATTTGGGTTAATCAGCAGTGATTCACTCATTTCATTGGCTGAACCAGCCATTTCACTAAGTATAAGAACTCCTGACTTGTCTGTCCTGGTGGCAATGTATTCCTTGGCCACCAGGTTCATCCCGTCCCTTATGGGTGTTAGCCAGGCAATATCACTGCTGGTATACAGGTCGATAAGGTTTTCAAATGGCACGGAACGGTAAAAATACCAGATCGGGGTCCAGCTCACGGTAGCCAGTTCGCCGTTGATCCTGCCGACCAATTCGTCTACTTCTTTTTTTAGCAGCTGGTATTGGGGTACATTGGAACGGGAAGGTACCGCCAGGATGATCAGACGTACTTTTTCTTTATACTCCGGGTGTTTATTCAGGAAATACTCAAATGCATTTAGGCGTTTGGCAATACCCTTTGTGTAGTCCAGGCGGTCGATTG
>DATGCB010000048.1:0-4956 GCA_035312365.1 Eudoraea sp.
TCATTTGATCCCAGGATCCGGCGATAGCTCTTAGCGCTCATTGTTCCTGTCCCCAGAACAATCCCGGTAGATGCCAGGGCAGTATCACGTAAAAACTTCCTTCTTGATTTAGTCATCTTGTACTTTTTAAAATTCTCTTACTTTAATATTTCTGAAAGAAACCCTGTCCCCGTGATCCTGCAATAAGATCAGTCCTTCGGGAATACGGCCAAAGTCTTTCCATTGTTCATATTTACTCTTTTCAACCAGGGCCCTGAAAAGCTGACTATGCCTGTCAAATTCCACTACCTTTATCTGATTTAACCAGTGCTCCACATGCCCTCCTTTTACCACGATACGGGCGTTATTCCAATTGCCTACACCTTTGAAATTCTTGCCCCTGGAACTATCGGTGTTTTCGGCCCGGATAAGATCATAAAGAGAGCCCACCGTTCTGTTCCCGTTCTGCCCTTTTTTGGCATCGGGATGTTTTTCATCGTCCAGTACTTGAAATTCCAACCCGATCGCAGATCCTTCCCCTTGATTAAGGCCCGCATCCACAAAATATTTTATGCCGCTGTTCGCACCTTCTGTGATTTTAAAATCCACACTCAATTCAAAATCGCTAAAGGCCGCGGTAGTAACGATATCACCGCCATTTTGGGATTCTGCTCCCCCGGAAGATAAAACGCTCAGGGTACCATCGCTGATCTCCCAGCCTTTATCGGGAAAACCATCCAGCCTGGCGCCTCGCCATCCGTTCGATGTTTTTCCGTCCCAAAGCATCCGCCAGCCCTTGCGAATTTCACTGGCTGTTAACTGGTTGGTCAGATAGCTGATTTCCGGAACATCTACATCTACTGCCTTTCTGGAATTATCAAGATCAGTAGTCTTGATCTTTATATTTCTCCATTTTACAATTTTACCCTCCAGGGATTCATCGTGGATGCTATGTACCTGAAAGGCAATAAAACCCTCGGCGGTGGTATCATCCACCAGATTCGCGCACTGGATGTCATTGATCCAGGTACGTATGGTATTGCCAATAGCCTCGATCCTGTAGTGGTTCCATTCCCCCGGGACAAAGGCTTCCTGGCCTTTCGGGTTTCTGGACAAAGGATAAAGCCAGCCGTTCCTGGCCTCATCGTAAATACCGCCAGCCCATTTTCTGGCACTGGTCTCTATTTCGCATTGATACCCGTGTACCCGTCCGTCCAGGTATGAAGGAATACTGAGGCTTCTGAATTGGACCCCTGAGTTAAGCCCGTTTTCCACGAACACATCGAACTCCAAAATGAAATCCCCATACGTTTTCCTGGTGGCCATAAAACTGTTGGGGGTATTCAATCTTGAGGTACCTATGAGTTCCTGATTTTTGATTTCATATTTGGCATTTCCGTTCAGCTGTTCGAAATTGGAAAGATCTTTTCCATTGAACAAGATTTCCCAGTTTTCCTGGGCTGATAATACAGACCCGTATAACAATAAGGAAACTATAAACAAAAGGTTAACTTTTTTCATGTATTGTTTGGATTCAAATGGTGATACTCTACCGCCCGGCTGAGGTAATAAAACGGTAATAATTAAATTTTCGTGAACGTTAACGAATATAAAAAATATTTTTCACTTATCCCTATAAAATGTTGATTCATTCAAGGGGTATTTAGATTTGAACCCGGGGTAAATACCCCCTGGACAATTCAATGAAAAAATAACAAAATACCGCTTAGCATCCCGTAATTCAGGGGCGCCCGGGAATAGTTCCACAAGGGCCACAAGGAATTCATCAACGGGTTAAAAACTCCCGCGAATAGGGGTAAATACCGGAGGCGCAGGGGAATCTATGGGTATTTCTTCCATTTTAACCGATTATCTTCCTACATTTAAATGGAAATATATCCTAAAATCATGTATTCAATGAGATCACTTATCCTTAAGCTTCTAAAACCCTTGCCTTTATTAATGGTGCTGATCCTATATTCCTGTGGAGAAAAGAAAGCGGAGAACAAAAAGCAAATAGCCCTGGAAAGCGCTGAAAAAAGCCGCTGGGTTTCAATATTCAACGGCAAGGACCTTACGGGCTGGACCATGAAAATTAACGGCTATCCACTGGGTGAAAATTTCGGAAATACATTTCGGGTGGAAAACGGGATTTTAAGCATCCGCTATGACGCCTACGGAAAAGACTTCAACAGTCGGTTCGGGGCCCTGTATTTTGATAAGCCACTATCCGATTACCGGCTAAAGGTAACCTATCGTTTTGTGGGCGAAACAGCTCCCGGGGCTCCTGAATGGGGTTACAGGGACAGCGGCATACAATTTCACGGGCAACCCCCGGGAACTCAAAAGCTGGATCAGCTATTTCCCATTTGTCTGGAATATAATCTGCACGGCGGCAACGGCAATGACGACAGGCCCGTAGGAGCGGTATGCGCCAACGGTATGTTCGTGGAAGTGAACGGAGGAAAAAATAAGTCGTATTGTACCCCTCCTTCGGTTGAGAAAACCTTTCATGGTGACCAATGGGTTACCGCGGAAATTGATGTAAGGGCTGAAAAAATAAGGCATTTTGTAAACGGAGGGGAGATATTGAGTTATGCCAACCCAATATTCGATCGGGAAAACGAAATTGCCGTTGGGTTTATCCTCAACGGTGATCCTACGGTCAAAGGTGGCTATGTTTCCCTGCAATCGAATAGCCACCCCATTGATTTTCGGGAAATAGAACTTATGCACTATTGACCGGAGATAATTTGTTCATAAATTTTTTATAATTGAAAGTATTGGCCTCCATATATTTCCCCAAAATCGGCATCGGGTCGCTCCGCCCGGCAGTGCCTGAGTTCAGGGTATGGACCAACGACCTCCCAATGCAACTGGATCACACTGCCGAAGCTATCCGGAAACATGATAGCCTGCTTTCCCCCGGTGTCCACAGATTGGTTCACAATCTTATTAAGACCAATAAGCATCTGAAACAAATCGCACAATTTGAAGCGGAAAACGATCATACAGATGCAAAAAAGGCGGCGGAAGCGGCTGTTCTGATTGCCAAGGTACCTGGCCCGTTATTGAATATCCTGTCCACTGCACTATGAAAGAATTATTCCTTTCAGGGTATTGGCCCTTTGCAGTGCTTCTGTTGAGTATGGTGCTGGTTGTGTTCCTGATCACGAGATTGCGTTTCCATCCCTTTGTCGCATTGATGTTATCCGCCATCTTCGTGGGACTCATTTCACCCGCCCTGCCGGAAATTGCAGGACAAAATGCCCTGGTAAGTGCAGTGGAACTACCCATGGCGGAATTTGGGATTTTGGCCGGTAAAATCGCCTGGGTCATCGCACTGGCCGCAGTGATCGGCACTGCTATGATGGAAAGCGGAGCGGCAGGACAGATCGTCGACCACTTACTAAAAGTGCTGGGGGAAAAATGGACGGCCCTTGCTCTGATCATCAGTGGGTTTGTATTATCGATACCCGTTTTTTTTGATACTGTATTTTTCCTGTTGATCCCCCTTGGGATCACCCTTGCACTAAAAACGGGAAAAGACTTCGTCCTGTATGTGGCCGCCATCGGAGGAGGGGCCGTCATCGCCCATAGTATTGTTCCCCCTACCCCGGGACCCCTTATAATGAGCGAAACGCTAAACCTTGAATTGGGGTCTGTTATTCTGGCAGGCCTTGCGGCCGGAATTATTCCTGCCATTGCCGTATTTATCGTTGCCAAATGGCTTAATAAACGTTCGGATATTCCCGTCAGGGTAGCGCATCATCAGGTGACTTCCATCAAAAATCCCCCCTCACTTATACTTTCAACCCTTCCGGTCATTGTCCCGCTTTTAATGATCAGCCTGGCTTCAGTTGCAGCGGTGTTTACCACGGATGTTCCAGATTGGATCGATTTTCAGGGAAACAAAAATATTGCCATGGCCATGGGCACTCTTATAGCTCTTATCCTTTGGGTAAAATCCCGGAAATTGAATTCAAAAGACCTCTGGAAAGCCGTAGGCAAACCCCTGGAAGTGGCAGGCATCATTATCTTGATTACCAGTGCCGGAGGAGCCTATGGCGCCATGATAAAACACAGCGGTATTGGCGATGCCATTCATCTTGCAACCCAAGGCTTCCGCGTGAATTATATCCTTTTGGCCTGGATGATCGCCGCCGCCATGAAAATTGCCCAGGGTTCCGGCACTGTATCAATGATTGCGACTTCGGCCATCATGGCGGCCCTGATAGGCCCTGATGCGCTGCTGCCCTATCATCCTGTTTATATCCTGCTTTCAATCGGGTTTGGATCACTTTTCATATCTTGGATGAACGATAGTGGGTTTTGGGTTGTGGCACGCATGAGTGGATTTACCGAAAAAGAAGCCTTACAGACCTGGACGGTATTATTGGCAATCCTGGCACTGGTAGGTCTTTTTCAGGTATTGCTGCTGTCCCGGATCATTCCTTTGGTATAAAAAATTACACGATCCGTGGAGGGTTGAATCATCAAATAACAAATTAGAATGGACGTACTTATTACCGGTGGCGGCGGATTTTTAGGGCAACGATTGGCCAGGGAATTGTTGGAACATGGGGGCCTGGTTCAAGGTGCGCTCAGCAAACTCATACTGCTTGATAAAGTATTCCCGCGCGGGAGGTTCCACGACCCAAGAGTGGAATACCTCGAAGCCGATTTCGCCAATGAGGCTGTGATCGACCAGGTAATCGCACGGAGGCCGGAACTCATCTTCCACCTTGCTGCTATTGTAAGTGGCGAGGCGGAAAAAAATCTGGATTTGGGGATGCAGGTAAATTTCCGTGCTTCAATGCACCTATTGGAGCAGTGCAGATCTCTCGAATTTTCTCCCCGAATCGTATTCACCAGTTCTGTGGCGGTATACGGAGGGGATACAGATAAAGTTATCACTGATGAAACCGCTGCAAGGCCGCGAAATTCATATGGCACGCAGAAGGCAATGGTCGACTT
>DATGCB010000049.1:0-3177 GCA_035312365.1 Eudoraea sp.
ATGGGGACGTAGTTTTCTGCCACTTCTTCAAGGATGGTATGGGATACCCTTACCTTATTTTTAGTGCTGATTACCACTGTACCCGCGACGGCATCGCCTAACCTTTGTCTTTTTTCAGAAAACAAAATGGTCAGTAATCCAATGGATCCCAGAAACAACCAGATGTCAACCAGACGAAGCATCCATCGTACAAGATAATTACTCCAGTGTACCGGAGACCCATCAACTTTTACAACCCGCATTCCGAGCAGCAGCTTCCCCACGGTACGCCCGTTAAAAAGGGTATGCATTAACAGGCTATAGCACATGGCCGGTAAAAAAATAAGGCCCATCAGTCCCCTTTGTGTCCAGGTATCCTCGTAGATAAACCCAATGGCCTGCCCAATATACTGTACCAGTATGGAGTAGAGGTAAAGAATAAAGAGATCTATAAAAAAAGCGAGCATTCGCTCCCCGATACTCACAATTTTATAATCTAAAGAGACATTTTGCGTTGTATTGATTTGAAGGTTGGACATATTAGTATTAATTTTATCTGTGAAACCTAATTCCCACGATGCGCGAAGCCGCTTTTGTTAAACAAAATAAGGAAAAATGGATAGCATTCGAAAAGGCTGTCACCCAAAATTCCAACATGAGCCCGGATGAACTTGCGGACGGATATATCCACCTCACCAATGATCTGGCCTATGCGCAAACCTATTACGCAGAAAGTAAAACATTATTGTATTTAAATGCGCTTGCTTCACAGGCGCATCAGAAAATATACAGGAACAAGAAAGAGGGCCGAAACCGCATTGTGGAATTCTGGAAGGTAGAATTCCCGTTATTTTTCCGGCAGTACCACAAGACGCTGGGCGTTGCCTTTTTAATATTTGTGGCTGCGGCTGTTATGGGAAGTATTTCAGCAATCAATGACAGTGGCTTTGTGCGTCTCATTCTGGGTGATGCCTATGTTAATGAAACCCTGAATAATATCGCCGAGGGAGACCCGACTGCCATTTATAAGGGAGGCAGTGAGATCGGTTCTTTCCTGGGGATCACGATCAACAATATTCGCGTTGCACTCCTGGCCTTTGCCTTCGGAGTCATTACCAGTCTTGGCACTGTGTATATCCTGTTTAGCAACGGGGTCATGTTGGGCGCCTTTATCACTTTCTTCTATACGGAGCATGTATTTTTTGAGGCAAATAAACAAATTTGGCTCCATGGGACCATCGAAATTTCGGTGATTATTGTGGCGGGCTGTGCGGGACTTATTATGGGGAATAGCATATTGTTCCCCAAAACCTTCAGCAGGAGGGTTTCCTTTATGAAGGGTGCCAAGGACGGGCTAAAAGTGGTGGTAAGTACTATTCCCTTTTTTATAATTGCGGGATTTATTGAAGGATTTATTACCCGTTATTCCGGTATGCCCACATGGACTGCCTTTCTGATCATTGGATCCTCTTTGGCTTTAATCCTTTTTTATTACCTGATTTATCCAATAATTTTAAACAGATTACATGCAAGATACCCCTCAAAAACATTACCTGGAACTTAAGGTTAACCGGGATTTTGGAGATATCATCACCACTTATTTTGAATTCTTAAAGCAGAACCTCAAAAAATTCACTAACGTTTTTTTAAGTTATAATGGTATCTTTTTAATAGCGCTACTCATCGTAAGCTATCTGCTGGTTTCCGGGTTTATCGGGATGATCACATACGCCAGCAATTCATCCCTCGTCGGTACAATGGCGAATGACGAAGATTATATCATATACCTGCTAGCTGGTGGAATTTTATATTTTGTGGTCTTTATCGCAGTGGCCATCCTGAACTATAGTCTGGCCGGCGCTTATATGATCAAATATGAAGAGCGTAAAGGGAACCATTTTGATAAAAAAGAGGTTTGGGCACTTTTTAAAAACCGCCTGGGGAGCATCTTCCTTTTTATACTCCTCCTGGTCGGTATTTATATTGGTGTCTCCATAGTTGGGGTCTTATTCGCTTTGATTCCCCTGGTGGGTATTTTTGCCTATTATATCCTGATCTTTTTTATACTGGCCTGGTTTGGGGTCTCCTTTTTTTGCCTTTTGGAAGAAAATATGGGAGTGACCGCGGCCTTTGGAGAAGGTTGGGACCTGGTGTCCAGAAACTTTTGGAAATCTGTAGGGGTCAATTTTATCCTTGGCATCCTCAACGGAATACTGGTTTTGATCATTATGATTATACCCGGAATCCTGGTC
Source organism: Eudoraea sp. (assembly GCA_035312365.1). Classification (GTDB taxonomy): domain Bacteria; phylum Bacteroidota; class Bacteroidia; order Flavobacteriales; family Flavobacteriaceae; genus JAFMPW01. The sequence continues at coordinate 2,232 of DATGCB010000049.1, forward strand.
GGGATCTACACCTTCCATGTGGTTGAAAACAATGTGGATGTTGAGGCAGGCATTGTCCCTACCATTATCTACACGCTTGGGACCTGTCTTATTTTGATTGTGGGAATCTTTGGCCAATGCCTGTCCCAGTTTGTGAATGGCCTGTTGTATTATGCCCTTCATGAAAAGGCATATAATACCAACACCAGGCGCAAAATAGAACAAATTGGAAATTCCTGATTTTGAGCAGCACTATCCTGAAACTAAGCTTTTTGTTGCTATTCCCGGCTTTTGTGAAATTGTCGCAGGTCCGGCAGGATTCGGTAAAACTCAAAACAGATACGGATCAGGTCCTGAGCAGCCGTAGTTTCGGAGACCCGCTGAGGGATAAATATCAGGGCGAGGAGTTTAATTACGACACCAGGGTCGATGAAGCCCAGAACCTCCTGCAACGTTCCCTGCAATGGTTTTTCCAGACACTTCAGGAGCACTTTGGAATTACTATCCCCCCTGGAACCTACCAGGTCCTGGAATACCTTATTTATTTACTGATGGCGATTCTCGTCCTCTATTTGCTCGTGCGCTTTTTCGTCGGAGAAAATTTAACTTCCCTCTTTAACAAACCGGCAGCAGCAGTTACCGGGATCAGCCATTCTGAAGAACACATCGTAAATGTTGATTTGGAAGCGCTCTTAACAGCTGCAATACTCGAAAAGGAGTATCGACTGGCTATTCGTTATCAATACTTAAAGGCCTTAAAATTACTTTCCCAAAAAAACATCATTGAATGGCATTACGAAAAAACCAACGGGGATTATTTAAAAGAAATCGAGGTCCCAACCATCCGGTCAATTTTCAGAGAGGTTTCCTATCTCTATGACTATATCTGGTATGGGGAACAGGAGATCAATGAAGTAAAATACCATGCTGCCGAGATTAGGTTTGCAGCATTAAGGAACCAAATACC
>DATGCB010000050.1:0-2301 GCA_035312365.1 Eudoraea sp.
CATATAACGGGTCCCCGCCCCCAAAGGCATAGTGTCCCATGTCCAGGCAAAGTCCCAATACTTCGGGACTAGTCAGCGACATCAGGGCATCCACTTCATGCGGAGTTTCCACATAGCCGGCGCAGTGATGGTGAAAGACAGTTCGCAGGCCGTATGCCTCTTTAACTGCCCTGGCTACCCTTTCTGCTCCTGCTGCAAACAACTTCCATTGCGCCTCCGAGAGCCCCATTTCAGAGCTTATTCTTCCGGCGTTTTGTGTTCGTTCAGGGACAGAACCATTGTCATCAGCCAATACAATCAGGGCATTTTCATAACCGGCCCTGTACATCAGTTCCGCCACTTTTAGTGCGGTTCCAACCCCTGCTTCGTGATCCTTAGGTTCGGCCAATGCTACCGGGACAAAGGCCCCTAATAAGGCCAGCCCCCTTTTGTCAATTTCTTTGCGCAAAAGAATTGGATCCGTCGGCATATATCCCCAATCGCCAAGTTCGGTCCCCATATAGCCCGTATCCCTGATCTCGTTTAATACCTGTTCAAAACCTACTTCTTCTGATTTTTCTTCAAGGTCGAACTCCAGAGCACCCCATGAACAAGGTGCGTTCGCAATTTTTATCATCCTTGTCTCTCTAAAATTTACGGGACCAAATGTTGGGCCATCTCTCAATGATCACTTTGGTCTGTGTAAAAAACTCAATGGCATGCTTGCCCTGCCCGTGCAAGTCTCCAAAGAAACTATCCTTCCACCCGCTAAATGGAAACTGTGCCATTGGGGCGGCAACCCCGATGTTGATGCCAATATTCCCCGCATCCGCCTCGTTCCTGAACTTTCTGGCATTCGCCCCGCTTCCTGTAAACAGGCAGGCCATGTTTCCGTAGTTTCCGCTATTTACAAATGAAATTGCTTCATCAATATTTCTCATAGAAATTAAGCTCATTACCGGGCCAAAGATCTCCGTTTTAATAAGTTCTTTGTCCAAGGCCACATTTTCAAGTATTGTGGGGGTAATAAAATTTCCCTTTTCATATCCTTTGATGGAAGCATTTCTGCCGTCGAGAAGAAGCCGGGCTCCCTCATCGATCCCTTTTTGGATCAATCCCTCAATCCTTTTTTTACTTTCAGGAGTGATCACGGGTCCCATACTTACACCCTCATCCCAACCATAACCGGTTGTCCTTGATTTTACGGTTTCATACAGGGCTTCTTTTATTTCCCTTTTTTGATCATCAACGGTTATAATGGTGGAAGCTGCCAGACAGCGCTGCCCGGCACAGCCATACACAGAGTCCGCAATAATTTTTGTGGACATCTCTATATCCGAGTCAGGCAATATGATCACGGGGTTTTTTGCCCCTCCCTGTGCCTGCACCCTTTTTCCGTTGGCGGTCCCTTTGGAATAAATGTACCTTGCCACAGGGGTGCTGCCTACAAAACTGATCGCTTTGATTTCGGGATGATCCAGGATGGCATCCACCGAACCCTTTCCGCCGTGCACAAGATTTACCAGCCCCTTTGGGATGTCTAACTGATCGATGTATTCAAACAATTTCATCATGGTCAGCGGGACTTTTTCCGAAGGTTTTACAATAAATGCATTACCGGTGGCAATCGCATATGGCAAAAACCAAAATACAATCATGCTCGGAAAATTAAAAGGCGTTATGCAGGCTGCAATGCCCAAAGGCTGGCGGATCATCATTTCATCTATTCCCGTGGCAATGTCCTCTATGACGTCGCCAGCCATTAGCATAGGCGTGCCACAGGCTACCTCAACATTCTCGATGGCCCTCTGGATTTCCCCCAACGATTCGGCCCGGGTCTTTCCGGATTCATTCGTAATGATTTGTGCCAGTTCTTCTGAATGCTCCTCGAGCAGTGATTTTAGATGGTAGAGTACCTGGACCCGTTTCATTACCGGTACCTTGCTCCATTCCAAATATGCTTCCCGGGCGGCAGATACCGCTTGGACCACGTCATTTTTCGTTTGGGAGCCGTATGGCACTTTAGCCAGAACCTGCTGATTTGCAGGGTTTACTACATCGATCGTCTCGTTGGAAGCACTGTTTTGCCAACCTCCGTCTATATAATTTTTTAAAGTCTTCATTTCTTTATTCCTTAGTGCTGTTTAATTAAAAAAAACTATCCCGTGTGCCCCAGTAAAACATAAATCAATATAGTTACCGTGCACAGCCCTATTGACATGGGCCTGGTATACTTCCAGGAGACCAAATTAACGGCACCCACATCCGTAACCTCGTACATATTTTTTCTGGGATAAAAATAGGATACCGCGTACATGATGG
>DATGCB010000051.1:0-6767 GCA_035312365.1 Eudoraea sp.
TATTGGTGCATATGGTAACTCCTAATTCTTCAGAAAGGCTTTTTATAGCTTCAATGATCCGGTACATCCCTCCCCTGGGATGCCAGGTGCCTAAACCGAAATCTGCAAAATTCATAAAACTGTAAAACGCGGGGGTATTGGACGGTTTGGCACCCAGAAAAAGCACCGGGAACTCCAATGTTGCTATGAGCTTCGGGTTCTTAAACTGATTGCGGACTTCCCCTTTGATGGTTTTAAAAAACTGATCCAGGCGCAAAATTGTCTTGCGGGTCACTAATTCCAGGGGCGATAGCCCGGGCCGGTAAACAATTTCGCCAATGGCGATGTCATAATTTTTTTTGGCCTTCGTAATAAACTTTTCTAAAACAAGGGAACTCCCGGCCTCAATACGCTCAAACTCCCGGCAAATTTTTTGCATACAATCCCCAATGGTAACAATGTCGTCAGAAAAGAAGATCTTATAGGCAGGGCTTAGTTTATCCAGGGTGTAGTAGTCCGAGGTTTTCTTTCCAAAATCGCCAAAGAAACGTTCAAAAATATCGGGCATCCAGTACCAACTCGGGCCAGTGTCAAAAGTATAGCCCTCTTTGATCAACTGTCCTGCCCTTCCACCAATGATGGCATTCTTCTCAAAGACCATTACCTAGAATCCCTGTTTTGCCAGGTAACAGGAAGCAGACAGGGCAGAAAAGCCCGAACCAATAACGACAATTTTTTTTCTCATAGCATGTATCTACCTAGAGGAGCCATTATTAGATTAAAGCGCATCACACAGCTCATTAAGGGACTCAAAGGCACGTATGTGTGACGGTAACCTGGCGGAGTTCAGATAGCGTGTTTGGCGTCCCATTATCCACAGATTGTAATTCCCCCCTTCCCCCATTTTTTTATTAAAACTATCAATATAACTGGTTAGCCGGTCTTTGGTAGGGACTATGGTAAAATAGGACAGGAAATATATATCGTCATGATAGTTCTGAATATCGATCAGGTTTTCCAAGGGCATGGTTTGCCCTAAGTAAATGGATTTATAACCCCTGAGGAGAATTTCGTAATTGACAAATAGCAAACCAATTTCGTGAATTTCATTTTCCGGAAGAAAGAGCACAAATACCTTGTCTTCCTTTGATGGCTCAATAGCCTGAAACTTTTCAGAACTGGTATATATTTTTTGCTTGATTAAATTGGTAATAAAATGTTCATGGGCGGGACTTATGGTATCTGTTTGCCACAAAAGACCCAATTCTGTAAGGAGCGGCATGAATACTTCCCAGAAAATAACGCGAAATGAACGTTTTTGCAATAGTTGGTCATACGTTTTCTGGAACAAAGCCTGATCAAAATTTATCATCGCCATCTTGAAGGCATTTACAGCTTGATTTTGATCCGTATTCCTTGAAACCAACTCTTTAACCGTTATTGGAATATCCTTTTCCGGAATTTTGGCAATCCTGGAAATCTTGTACCCATGGTTGTACAGCAGGCTAACATTCAATAATTTCTGAAGACTGGAAAGGTTATAGGTCCTTATATTTGTACTGGTACGTTCCGGGGATAAAAGATTATACCGCTTTTCCCAGATGCGGATGGTATGTGCCTTTATCCCTGAAAGGTTTTCCAGATCCCGGATACTGAAATATTTCTTAACATTGTTCATTATTTCCTAAAAAATATTAAACAAAATTACAATTATTAATTGGCTCATTTGCTTATAGTAACGTTAAATTTTGGGCATGCCACGGGTTCATGATCCCGCCCTGCGCGTAATGGCCAAAAGGAGGAAAACCTATCCATAAAATGGATATATTTATCGTGTCAACTAAAATAATGGCAGTTCAATCCTCGTAAATTAGATGGCATTGGGGAACGGGTAGAGCCACTGTCAGGGTCATTGATCACAGGTAACCAGTGTTTTGGATAAATCGATAAAAACGGAAGTTAAACATGTTCAAAAGATGAAAAAAGTAATCGCAATTCTGGCAGTGATCGGTGCGCTGCTGGCCTGTAGGGAAAGCAGGAAATCAGGACAGGCCACGGAAGCTGTTCAAGGTGTTGAAGAGGGAAATGGTGCCTGGATATCCCTTGTGGAGGCTACTGATTGGCGGGGTTATAATCATGACTCCCTGCCCGATAATTGGAACATCAGGGACGGCATTATTGAGTGCTTCGGGAAGGCGGGAGATGTCGGCGGTGACATTGTCTCAACGGGACAATACGAAAATTTTGAGTTGCGCCTGGAGTGGAAAATAAGCAAAGGTGGAAATAGCGGAATTTTCTATCATGTTATAGAGGATACCATCTACCATTCGCCTTATCAAACAGGACCGGAATACCAGATACTGGACGACGAGGGCTATGAGGGTTCCCTGGAAGAATCTCAAAAAGCCGGAGCTGATTATGCCATGCATGTGGCCAATGACAAAAAGAAATTAAAACCTGTCGGAGCGTGGAATACGGCCAGAATAGTGTTTAACAGGGGTAAGGTTGAGCATTGGCTCAATGGGGAAAAAATTGTGGAGTTTGATAAAAATTCTTCGGACTGGAAGGAAAAAAGGAATAGTGGAAAGTGGGAGGAGTACCCGGATTACGGCACTGCCAATCGTGGCTATCTGGGGCTTCAGGACCACGGTGCAGGGGTATGGTTCCGTAAGGTTGAGGTGAGGCGGCTCTAGCTAAAACTTTCGATCAGGGTTAAAACCATCCAGTGGCATAGACGGCTTTTTGTCAGATATGAGTTCAGAGATCAATTTACCCGTCGCCGGACCCAGGCTCCATCCCATCATGGCATGGCCGGTGGCAATCGATAAATTGAGGTATTTTGAGGTACGTCCAATATAGGGTAACCCATCTGGGGATACCGGGCGCAGGCCACACCTGGCCCCGGATATTTCCGCTTCGGTAATTTCCAAATTGTCATAATATTCGCCTGCCGCCTTTGCAATGGCCCTGACCCGTTCTTTCCTTATTTTTTGATTGATGCCGGAAAGTTCCATTGTACCGGCAAAGCGGGTAAATCCCCGCATGGGAGTTACTGCTACCTTAGCCTCCATCAGTACCGCAGGTAAGGTAACCTGGGTAGGCCGGTTTACATTGATCCGATATCCTTTACCTGCCTGAAGGCTGATGTTTAAGTTTAATTTCCTGGACAATCCCTGGGTCCAGGAACCAGATGCCAACACCACTTCATCTGCCTTATAAGAGCCCTTCGCTGTGGCCACCCCTGACACCACATTACGGCCCTTTCCAAAACCTGTTACCGCTTCCCCGGTTTTTAAGACAACTCCCATTTCCAAAAGGTGATCCTTCAACTTTTTCATGACCTCTCCCGGGGTGGTGTGTGCATCACATTCGTAATGAATAGCCCCTTGAATGTCCCTGTTTAGGTTGGGCTGCAGTTCGTTTAATTTTTCAAGAGATAACTCCCGGGCCTCCAGTCCTTCATCAATGGCCCTGATCATGACCTGTCGTTCTCTATTTCCCTCTTTGGGGTCCTTAAACAACATCAACAGGCCTTTCTTTTCCAGTTGAAAATCCCCGAGTTCCCCGGAAAAGTGCAATGCGGTATAGAGTTCTTTGCTCAGAAGGTTGATATCCTTGATTAGTGGAATGGCCCTTTCCACCCGTGCTTTGGTAGAAGAAGTATTAAAGTACCATGCCCATCGAATGAAATCCATATCCAGTCTTGGTTTCAGATAAAAGGGACTGCTGCTGTTAAACATCCACTTGATGCCCTTCGCCATCATCCCTGGAGCAGATAATGGTATGATATGGCTCGGGGTTAGGTAACCGGCATTTACATAGGAAGCACCCGCAGTCATGTCAGATTTGTCGATCACCGTAACACTGTGCCCTTCTTTTTGCAGATAATAGGCACAACTTAGCCCAACAATTCCTCCACCTATGACTATGACGCTCTTTCCCATAAACCGATAAGATCGTATAAACATAATTGTAATCTGTGAAAAGAAAAAATCAACGGGAAAATGAATTAATTCAATCCCATGTATCCAAGAAATACTTTATTATATTTGCCATCCGAAATCATTGCCCACGTGGCGGAATTGGTAGACGCGCTACCTTGAGGGGGTAGTGTTCGCATGGACGTGCTGGTTCGACTCCAGTCGTGGGCACCACAGGGTCTTTAAACAGGTATATTTAAAGGCCTTTTTTATGGACAGCATACTTAAATATTGAACTTTTTTTGTGTATGAGGTAACGGATTTTATCCCCATCCCGCAAAAGGCGGAGCCACACTCCCTGATTTAATTCAACGTCCTTTAACCATAACGGATCGTATTATTCGCTCCTGTATTTGATCATGATTTCCCTGAACAATTCTGCAGTACTCGGAGGGGTATAGGAAATTGCATTTGCCCCGGCCTCAATACACCTTAGTATGCTATCCTCCGTTTTGCCACCTGTAGCCAGAATGGCGATACGATCATCTATATTGCGGATTCTTTTGACAATATCCGGTGTTTTTTCGGCTCCTGAAACATTAAAAATATCGATGCCTGCGGCTATTCTACCTTTAATATCGTCCTTTTCAGAAACAATGGTAATCGTCACGGGTATATCAATTTTATCCTTCAATTGCCGGATGAGGGAATTAGGGGCGGGTTTATTCAGAACTACTCCAAGGGCACCCTGGAATTCGGCATGAACGGCTAATTCTATTGATCTTGTACCAGTCGTAATACCTCCACCGACCCCACAAAAAATTGGTTTGTCTGCCGCAAGGATCAAAGACTGTGATATGACAGGTTGCGGGGTAAAGGGGTAGACTGCAATAATGGCGTTGGCGTTGGTATTCCTGATAATGGCAACATCTGTAGAGAATAAAAAGGACTTCAGTAATTGGCCAAACACCCTGATCCCACTGCATGTACCAATAATTTCAGGCAGATTGACAATATTATTTCGAAGTCTGCTACCGAAAGTGGGAATAATCTCCATGGTTGATATTTATGTAATATACGTTGTATGATGTAAGAAGGATTTGTTCAAGGACGGGTTTGTCCATACGGAATATTAAATGATAATGCCAAATGAGCATGTCATGGTTTATGGTTCCAATACCTAAAAATAATCTCCTGTTCAAGATAAAATTCCTCATCGCTGCCGAAAAGAGACCCGGAATCTGGTTCCGGTTTTTGTTGCATCCCAGGAATATCTTGCGTTTATCTGCCTGCATAGTTTATGTACAATTTCAAAGCCAAGACCTTTTGCACCCTTAACATCAAAGTTTTCAGGTAATCCTATGCCATTATCTGAAATGGTCATATGGATTTCCCCGTTGGGATCCTCTTTGACCAGGATCGTCAGGGACGGCTCCCCGGATTTTTCTGCAAAGGCATGCTTGAGGGAATTCACCACAAGTTCAGAAGTAATCAATGCAATGGGAACGGCCGTATCCAGGTCTAGAGTTATGTCCTGACATTCAATGGTATAACAAACTGAAGGGGATATCCTGTGGTGATAATTAACCAGGCCGTTTAGATAACTTTTTAGGTCAACTGCTTTGGTATCGCGATGTTCATATATTTTTTCATGAATCAATGCGATGGCCGAAATTCTTCCCTGGCTGCCCGTAAAGGCATCTATCATGGCAATGTCTGTAAATTTACGCTTCTGGAGATTGATGAGGCTCGATACAATTTGCAGGTTATTCTTTACCCTGTGGTGGATCTCCCGGAGCAAGGTCTCCTTTAAAGCATTGGATTTCTCCAATTCACTTGTTCTACTCCTCACTTCGTGTGAAAGCCGGGTGAAGTAATTGTCACGCTGTTTCAATACAACAATTAAAAGCAGGCTGGATGATATACCCAGCAGCAGGACAAAATAGGATTCATAAGAATGCGGGTAGGCAAGCAACTCCCGTTTTGGACGGATGCGTACTTCCCAAACCCTATTGGCGGCATTAAGAGGCAGGGTTTCCCCTTCCAAGTTCTCACCAACCGAATCGGGGATTTTCGAAAAAACAGGTTTTGCCGGGTGTAGTTTGTCCGTAATATCGATTTCAAGGATGGGTAATTCATACCGCAGGCTCTCTTCGACCAATCTTTTCATATCGAAAATCCCGAAAGAAATCCCCTTTACTGTCAGGTCAGTTGAGTCATAGACCGATATTACAGATAGAATAGCTGTAGTATTCGCAGGCCCTCCTGTGAAGGGTGCTGACAAAATAGTGTTTCTCGATCTTGGATTGATTTGCAGCGTATTTTGGGACACTGTTTTAACAATAGAATCGGGAATAGAATCATAATTTTTGTTGTAATGAAGCATTTTACCTCCCGCTCCAAATGCCTGCGGATCGGGCTCCCATCCAAGTAAAATAATGCCATTAAGGTCGTCGAGGAATGGGCTGGTAAGTTCCATAAAAACCGGGTTAGACAGCGTTTCGCTGTTCTCGATGAATATCTCCATCGATTCCATGGCGAGATCAATTTTATCAAGTTCGTTGATCAGTTTCAAATGGACTTTGGCAGTGGCAGTCTCAATTGCAGCCTTGTTTCGCACGATATACTTGTCGTTGACCGAATAGAAGAGATATGCTGAGAAAAGGATTCCTACCAGCAGGACCACCACATATTTAAAGGACCGAATCTGCCCTTTTCGGCGATTCGACTTAATTGTTGTATTACTGCCCATCAAAGGAAGTTTTCATTTAAATAATCTAAAATCTTGCAATGTAAATAACTATTAAATGGAGTTTGAATAACCGTTCATTTATTGCTGTGCACTAAAAGAATTACTTTTTTATGGTC
>DATGCB010000052.1:0-2731 GCA_035312365.1 Eudoraea sp.
CCAAACTCATAGAGGAACAGTATAAGAGGGCCGTCGATGTCTTGAAAAAAAACAAAGACAAACTGACGATCCTGGCGGAACGACTGTTGGAGAAGGAAGTTATCTTCAAGGAAGACCTGGAAAAAATATTCGGCAAAAGACCTTTTGATAAAGAATTCGATGCACAGGGCCAGGAAATCCCTAAGGTTGAAAGTCGCACACCCGAGGAATCTACCGAAGAAAATAAATAATGACTATTGACGTTGTCTTATTTACATAGGACATTATTTGAAGTAATACCTATCAATGGGGCTATTGGATAAGCTATTTGGCGGAGGTAAAAAGAAGATTTCCAAGGAAACTACGGAAACCAGAGGGGTACATATGCCCGACCTCAATATCCCTGTTGACGAAAAATTTACGATTCACTTTAAGAAGAATGGCGGTAAATTTCTTTACTGCGATTCATTCAGGGAAATCACCGACGCCCTTCATAATATCATTGAGGAAAATGGATGGCAGGACGAGCCGTTCTTCGTCATGAATCCCGGGCTGGAGAGCAAATTCTCAAAGCACAAGCTCACTTTTACGGACAGTACCAAAGACAGCCAGATATTCTTTACTACCTGTGAACATCTGATTGCACAAAATGGTTCTATTTTGGTTTGCTCCAATCAATTAAATGAAAAAAAACTGAATGAGGTACCGGATAATGTCATCGTATTTGCCACAACGAGCCAATTGGTGGATACCATTGGCGAAGGGTTAAAAACCATCAAAAAGAAATATAAGAAAGGCATCCCTGCCAATATTACCACCATCAAGCATTTTCAGTCCACCGAAGAAAATGTGGATGATTTTCTTACCTATGGGAGCAGTTCAAAGCACCTCTACCTCTTACTCCTGGAAGACCTTTAGCATGAAAGAAATTCTAAGGCGTTTACTAACAGGAGCAGTGTATGTAATTCTTCTGCTATCTGCCGTTTTTTTGAGCTCAGATGCTTTCGATTTCCTGTTCATGGTTTTTGGCCTGGCATGCCTGTATGAATACAAACGGCTGGTGTTACTCAGGGGGTATTATATCTTTATTGCCTATCTGGCTCTGTGGTGGGCCTATATTTACCTGATAAATGATCAGGTATTGATCAACATTTTGATGTTCCTTACGATAACCGTCAATATTGCTTTGCTGTTTTATTTATTCTCTGAACGAGAAAAATTTTTTAGCACCTTTCAGAAATTCTTTATCGGCCTTTTTTACATTGGGGGAGGCTGCATATTTTTGACCATGATCCCCTATAAGGATAATGCTTTTGCAAAATATCTCATCATGGGAATATTTGTTTTGATCTGGGTCAACGACTCCTTTGCCTATCTTGTGGGGAAGTCCATAGGGAAATCAAAACTATTCCCTGCGGTATCCCCGAAAAAGACCTGGGAAGGTACTATTGGAGGCTTCATATTTACATTTACAGCCGCCTACATCATGGCAGCTTATGAGCCAATCCTGAAGCCGGCACAATGGATTCTACTTGCTATAATAATCGTGCTTACCGGTAGCCTTGGAGACCTTATTGAATCCAAACTAAAGCGTGCGGCAGGCGTAAAGGACAGCGGTGCCATCCTGCCAGGCCACGGCGGTATATTAGACCGCCTGGACAGCCTTGTGTTTGCCGCACCATTTGCCTATTTAACGTTAATCATATTTAGCTATGTTTCATAGGGAGGGACAACGTATTATATTGATCACTTTTTTTATTGCCTGTGTGATGGTTCTTCTGGCACATTTATACGTGGATATAGCATGGTTGCGGATACTGTTGCAAATATTCGCCCTGGTCGGGCTGGTTTTAATCCTCCAGTTTTTTAGAAATCCCAGGCGGATTGCGGCAAAGAACTTTGATGAGATCCTGGCACCAGTTGATGGGAAAGTGGTCGTCATTGAAGAAGTAGAGGAAAAGGAATACTTTAAGGACAAACGCATTCAGGTGTCTGTTTTCATGGCCCCCACGAATGTACATGTTACCCGTTATCCCGCCAGCGGGCTTATTAAGTATTCCAAATATCATCCCGGAAAATACATGGTGGCCTGGCATCCGAAGTCGAGTGAAAAAAATGAGCGGACCACCATAGTGATCCATACCCCGTTATTCGGTGATATCCTGTATCGTCAAATTGCCGGGGCGGTGGCCCGGCGTATCGTTAATTATGCGGAAGTGGGTGAGAGTGTCCAGCAGGGTGAGGACGCCGGATTCATTAAATTTGGGTCACGGGTTGATTTGTTATTACCTTTGAACAGTATAATCACGGTAAAATTGAATCAGAAGGTGGTTGGGGCTAAAACCTGTATAGCCACCGTCGAGGTAAAGGATGAAGAATGATAAACTTCATAAAGAATTTTTGGAGGCCGTTGCAATTGTAAACGACTACACCCAGCCCTTACCCGCCGACATTCTTCTAAAACTTTACGCCTATTACAAAATTGCCAATAAAAATTCAAAACACCCACAAAGCAAGATCCCGCTAATTAATGCCTTTAAGGCCAATGCACTGATCCAGGCACAGAACGTCAGCCGGGTTGAAGCAATGCAAAATTATATTGAACTGGTTAAAAAGGAATTGAATTAACCGCGTCAGAAATTACGTATACAGATCATCAATATCTGCCTTGCAAAGCTCTAAGAACAATTGTCCCATCTTTTCCGATACAGCCATGAAGAACGCTTCCCCCTTTTCTCTTGTGGCGTATCTG
>DATGCB010000053.1:0-5697 GCA_035312365.1 Eudoraea sp.
GCCGAGCGCTATAAATTATGGACCCAAAGTATTCCGGAGTGTATGACCCCCGAGGCCCATATTCACTGGCACCAGATTGCCGAAAAGTACGAGATTACAGGTGCTGAAATTGTAAATGTTATGTACTATGCCACTTTAAAAGCCCATTCCCGCGCTACGGACGTGCTCATCAAAGAAGATCTGTATGAAGGCATAAAAAAAGAACTTAAAAAACAGGATAAAACATTTTCATATTAGATAGGAATGGCTGGAATGATCATTAAAAAGAACCCCTTGAACTCGCAAAATTCAGATGAACGGGTGAGAAAATACAGGTCACAGGAGTAGTACCGGCAAAAATTGAGCCTTGATGAATTACTGTGCTCTGGAAGGACGCTAAAAATTTTGGGGATCAAATGGACAAAGCAGCGATGGCTTTGTCAATTTTGGAAAAAAATGGCGAATTGCCTTAAAATAGGGATGTAGTTGGTCTAATTCTTTATCATTTGCTAAGTGATTGTACAAATATTTTCTTACTTTTAATAAACTTCCCCCTTACATAAAAAATTCAATATTAATAAGAATCCCGGAAGATTTAATACATTCAGATAGCTCCGGACCACTTGGCCAAACCAACGGGCAAATGGCCCCGGGAAATGGTAAACTTTAAAAATGCTGACGGGGAACTTTTTCATTTGTACACTATGGTAATTGAGAGAATATGACAACTAAAAAAAATGCACTTTGGGGAGATCTAACCGGTCGTTTCGAAACAAAGCAACCCAGAAAAATATTGGCCCTTGACGGAGGAGGTATCCGGGGGGTGATCACCCTGGAGATCCTCTCTAAATTGGAGAAAGACCTGAAGAAGCATCTTAAAAGAGGCGACGACTTCAGGCTTTGTGACTACTTTGACTCTTTTGGAGGGACCAGTACCGGGGCTATTATCGCTGCGGGACTTTCCATCGGGATGTCTTCTCAGGAACTGCTCGACTTCTACACCAAAAGGGGGAAAGAAATGTTTGATAAAAGTTCACTCCTTAAGAAATGGAAATCGCTTTATGAGTCGGGACCCCTCCTTAATATGCTGCAACAAACGTTTGGTGCGGATACCAATATGGACATTGCCAATGGCGACTTTCGCGCATTGCTCACCGTGGTAACCATGAACCGGAGTACGGATTCACCCTGGCCTATCACCAACAATCCCCAGGCCAAATACAACGCCAAAAACAGAAAGGACAATAATCAAAATATCAAACTTTACCAACTTGTAAGGGCCAGTACCGCAGCACCGGCCTATTTTCCGCCGGAAACCCTGGAATGGGATAAAACGGATCCTTCCAAGACCTTTATTTTTGTCGATGGCGGCGTTACCCCATACAACAATCCCGCCTTTTTAATGTACAGGATGGCTACGCACCCCGCCTATAATCTCGAATGGGAGAAAGGGGAGGATAAACTCCTGATAGTCTCAGTTGGCACGGGCAGTGCTACCTCTGAAGGCGGGTACAGGAATTTGGGGAATACGCTGATGGAATTGCCCACCAACCTCATGTATGCCATACAGGTGGATCAGGATATCAACTGCAGAACCTTTGGAAGATGTACCTATGGAAGTGAAATAGATCGGGAACTGGGAGATATGATCCCCGGAAGTAAAAATACGGACAGGGATTTTTTATACGTCCGGTATAATGCGGATCTTAGCGAAAAGGGGTTAAAGGCCCTGGGGCTTGGCCATATCGATGCTGAAAAAGTACGGCAAATGGATTCGGTAAAAAATATCAAAGACCTGCAACTCGTCGGCACAAAGGCAGCCATGGGGCAGGTAAACCTGGATCATTTTGGCACTTTTGTTTAGCAAAAGCCCTTGATATATGGATAAATTTGAGGCGTTTATTGTCCGGCCGTTCGGCATAAAAGAGGGGGTGGATTTTGATGAAGTTGAAAAGAAACTCATCATTCCGGCCCTGAAAAAAGCGGGCGCGGAGGGTATTACAACAACTGCAATTGTAAAAGCCGGGAATATTCGACTCGATATGTTCCAGTTACTGCTGACAAGTGAACTTGTGGTGGCAGATATCTCCATACACAATGCCAATGTGTATTATGAATTGGGAATCAGACATGCATTACGGGCAGGAAAAACCTTTATGATCCGAAGCAGGAAGGATGAAGTGCCATTCGATTTAAAGACGGACAGATACTTTGCCTATGACCATCAGGATCCGGCTGCTTCCGTAGAGGGTTTGTACAAGGGAATTAAGGAGACTTTAAACTCGGAAACGACGGACAGTCCGGTGTACCGAATGTTACCCGGTTTAAAGACCCATGAAACCAAAGAGTTTTTAGCGGTCCCCTCAGATTTTTCACAGGAACTGGAATTGGCTGCGAGGGCCGAAAACATGGGTAAGCTGCGTTTACTATCATTTGAGGCCGGGCATTTTTCCTGGGCATTAACTGCCTGGTGGGCGATCGCAAAGGTTCAATTTAATGCGAGGAACTTTAAGGATGCCCGGGAAAGCTGGGAAAAGATTAATAAAAGGGATCCCAGGGAAACAGAACCGCATGAAAAATTGGCGACTATTTATCAGCGATTGGCGGAGGAAGAGGTGTTAAAAAATCCTGGTTTGGCCGATGATCTCTTCGCCAGATCAGAACACGAAATTTCTTTGTTGTTTGATAAATTTGCTAAACTTGGTAGCAGGGAAGTCGCAGAGGCCTATGCGCTCAAAGCCAGGAATGACAAATGGAGATGGGTGCGGGCCTGGGAAAAGGAAGAAGAAAAAAACCTTTTAAAAACAGCGCTGAGGTCGGGTCTGTTAAAAAGCGCTTACAGGAGCTATCTGACCGGGTATAATGAGGACCTGAACGAATTTTATGCGGCCATTAATGCATTGGGGTTATTAAAGATCATTTTGGATTTAGCCGGCAGGGAAGCGGAAATATGGAAAAATGAGTACGACACCGACGCGCTGGCAGATAAAGCGTTAGCGGACTATCAAAAGGAGTTCGATGGACTGGGGCTGCTACTTCAGAAAACCATGGAGGTAAAAGAACAGAAACTCAGGCAACTCAACAGGACCGATGTTTGGTTCGACCTTACCAGGGCAGAACTGGCATTATTGACCAGGAATAGCCCGGAAAGGGTGGCAAGACTTTATGCCAATGCATTGGACCTGGGTAAAAAGGATGCCAGTAACTTTAATCTAAATGCGGCCAAGAGGCAATTATTACTTTACAAAAAACTTCAGGTAATGCCCGAAAACATTGAGGCTGTGCTCCTCGAGTTTGACAAATACGGAGTGAGTAAAGAGCCGGTAGCCGCCCATGTGATTCTATTCACCGGACATATGATGGACGCCCCTGATCGGGAAAAAGCCAGATTTCCTGCCGGAAAGGAAAAAGAAGTCAAGGCAAAGATCAAAGAAAAAGTTGAGGACGTCCTGGCTATTTTAAAGAAAGAACATGGTACAGCAGAAGAAATGCCTTCCGGCGTGATAGGCATTGCCGGTGGTGCATGCGGAGGGGATATTCTCTTTCATGAAGTCTGTACGGATCTGGGTATTAAGACAGAGGTATATCTGGCCCTGCCCAGGGAAAAATTTATAGCAAGGTCTGTGCGTTTTGCAGGGAACCAATGGGTTGATCGCTTTAATGCACTGGACAAAAATCCCAATACTTCCATGCGGATACTCACAGAATCGGAGGAATTGCCTGCCTGGTTGCAATCCGGAGATTTTAATTACTCTTTTTGGGAAAGGAACAATTTGTGGATTCTCAATGCTGCGCTGGCCTTAGGGGGCGGGAATATGACCTTCATTGCTCTTTGGGATGGAAAAAAGGGGGACGGGCCGGGAGGTACACAGAATATGATTAAGGAAGTTGAAGAGAGAGGTGCTAAAAGCATGATCATTACCCCGTAAAGCATTAAAGGCAGCGGACTTAACCCGAATAAACTAAAATTGTTAGATATGGAACCAAAAGTGTATCTGGAAGAACGGCTGGAAAGCCAGAGAAAATGGTATAGTAAAAAAAGTGGTATCAATAAAAATTTACATCATTGGTTTAAGGTACTTACGATCATTTTTTCTATATCCATCCCGGTGATTTTAGGGCTCGAGGAATATGTTGCGCTGGATGGATGGAGCACGGCGGTATCAGCAGCTCTGGGCGCCCTGGTTGCTGTTTTAACGGCTATTTCCGGCCTGATGAAATTTGAAGAAAAATGGATAAATTATCGGGGGTGCTCGGAAAGGCTGAAACGGCAGAAGTATCTCTTTGAGACAGGTACGGCCCCGTACGATAAGGCAGATTCTCTCAAAGTACTCGTCATGAAAGTCGAGAATATCATTAGTAGTGAAAATGCAGACTGGGGTGATTATATCAGAAGTGATGAAAAGCCAGCAAAGTGATCCGTTTGCTCTTATTTGGAACTATCTAAGCATAACAGTAATTAATTGGCGGTAAAAGATCAATGAGTAAATACAAATATTATGAAAACAATGAAAAAAGTTAAGAACACCTGGATTGTTGCAATTACCTTCCTGATTGCATGGAGCTGCGGCCCGCTTCAGGATCCGGTTACGCTCAGGGAAACACAGGAAACTAAGCAGGCCACCTTGAATCTGATCGAGAGAAGTGATACCCCTTTTTCAGAGAATGAGGAGGCCGTTTCTGCCCTTAAAACACGAATGGAAAATATGGAAACCCGTGAAAAGAACAAAAAGAAAAATGAAATCACAGCTAAGATGTGGGAACTGCTTAGCAGTGACGAACACCTTGTGGGGAGCTACCTGAAATTGTGGGAAGAAAAGGGAACCGTCAGTACCATGTTCATAGAACAGGCCACACCCCAAATTGAGGAAGCCTACGATCTGATGCTCCTTTATGAAACAAAAAAAGACAAGGAAAATAAAAATGCCCTGACGGAATTTATAAACAACTTAACAAATTAAGAAAATGGATTTCGAGAAATTATTAAAGGAACTTAAGGACGAGATTGTTGCCGAAGCAAAAGACAAATTTGGTAGCGAAGGCAAGGTTATTGTTTCGGACATGCAGGATTATCTTGATTCATCAAAGGAAAAATTAAAAAAATGGAGCCTCCTGTTTGTACAGGGTGATATAGACAAGGATGAACTGGCATGGCTGCTGAAAAGTCAGAAGGATTTACTGACCATGCGGTCGCTGTTGAAAATAGGCGTCAACAAGATTAAATTAGGACATTTTAAAAACAAAATCATTAGCATCGTCTTTAACAAATTGGTAGGGATGGTCCCGCTGTAACGGTCTCTGAAATTGGGCAGTTCTCTCAGCAACCGCGTGGGGGAACCAGGTCTGTTCACGCAATGCCTCACTTTTCTCCATTTTTGAATGTACAAACCAACTATTCGTGTTCCGGTCTCCCTAAGGACAGGATTTTGTCTGCCTTCCGGTTTACATGAAATTTGGAATATTAAAGGGACATTCAGGTAAAATGTATAAATGGGCGGGAAAACGGTATGGATTACATAAATAAACTGATCGCTTCACAAATTCTAAGCAAAAGTGATCGGCTGTCCGGAGCATGCAGGGATCACCGTAGCAACCTTCTTAAAAGCGATCGGTTTTCAGGCTTGCCTCGGGCAAAAGGCCCTGTTTTAAGGAGATTCTCATCCTGATGATTCATCTTGACGGCCGGAATGATGCTCATGAAATTTGCATAAAACAGGG
>DATGCB010000054.1:0-3467 GCA_035312365.1 Eudoraea sp.
ACTGGGGTAAGGGCTATGCCACGGAGGCCGTAAGAGCCGTCCTGAAATTTGGTTTTAGGGTGCTTAAACTGCACAGGATGGAGGCCGGATGCGCCGTGGACAATATTGCTTCCATACGGGTCCTTGAAAAAGTGGGGATGCAAATGGAAGGCCAACGGCGCAAGGTACTGCCCCTGCAGCAAGGCTGGTCTGATAATTATGAATTCGCCATCCTTGATACTGACTTTGATCAAATCTAAAGTCATTCATCATTCCCAGCCAGGCCACAGTGCAGATCATCGCCCGGGGTTATCTCCCGGTAATTAAGTTTTTTTATCGGTCATGCTATTTTTGGCAGTTGAACCCCCTTTATTATGAGGAGATCCTTACCAATAAAACCCATGGGAAAACGTTCAACTTTTCCACATATATTAAGCGATTGACGCTTTTGAAGAGAAGCCAAAGGCTTGTGCCCGAAATTTTAGACCCCTAATCGGTGAATTGGTCGTCCCTTTTGCGCAGTTAACCGAATATCAAATCATCAATTTAACATTCTTTTGTATATTTAATTCCCCTTTTACAGATCGTACCCTAATCCACCTGCTATAGCTTGTATTTTATCCCAATACATATGTAATTTTAATCAATTTTAACCCTTTAAAACATTAACTAATGAAAAAATCAACATTACGCCTGTCCTTTATCATTTTGCTTGGGTTGGCTTTCGCTTTTACGAGTTGTGAGACGGAAGCTATAGGTGAAGGCTCACCGGACAAATCCATTTCGGCCACCAAGTTGGTTGCAAGTCAATGTGATGCCGTCATCGATTTTGAACCTTTGGATGCAGGCACCATTGTTAGTGAACTCTCCTCAGGAAGTGGAGTTTCAGGAGCCGTAATTGCCGGATCGATCAGTGTATACGGAGAAAATCTTAATCCGGGAAGACCGGCTGTTAATCATGCCATGATCTTTGATACCGACAATCCAACCGGGGATGATGAAGATCTGGCGGTTCCCGGTGAAGATAACATGAAAGTTCTGATCATTTCTGAAGATCTCGATGCATCAGATCCTGATGATGATGATGCCCCTGGTGGTACTTTTACTTTTGACTTTTCCGGTTTTGGACCGGGCTCGGTAGATGTAGTTGAATTTATTTCCATTGATAATGAAGAAGAAGGGGAATGGGAAGCCTTTGACGGGGACGGCGTCATGATCGCGAGCGGCCCTATTGCCATGATTGCTGACCAAACGCAACAGGTAGTGGCTGTGAACGCCACAGGAGTGGAAACCCTTGTGATAACCCTGAATGGATCCGGGGCTGTTGACAATTTCTGTATAAACGTTGAGGAAGAGGAAGAAGGATGTACATTGACCCAGGGATTCTGGAAAAACACAAAAAAAGGCCCATGGCCGGCACCATACGATCGTGATGACACCTTCTTCCTAAGCGGACAAACCTGGCAGGAGGTATTGAATACTGCACCCGGAGGGAATGCCTATTACCAGGCTGCCCATCAATTTATCGCGGCTGTGTTGAATGAAGCGAACGGTGCGTCTACTCCGGATGAAGTTGATGATGCCATTTCGGACGCGCTAGATCTGTTCAATGCCTACACACCGGCTGACATTGAAGACCTGTCTGGTGATGATCCGTTGCGAACTGAGTTTATAACAATTAACGATACCCTGGACTCATATAACCAGGGAGACATAGGTCCAGGACATTGCGATGACTAGTCGCCTGAGTACCCATTGAAATATTATTTCAGAAAATACTGCCGGTTCGAAGTCCATTCGGGCCGGCATTATTTTTGCTTGAATATATATTAGGATATTTACAAACTGCCAGGGGATTTCACTTTTATTATTGCCCGTCGGAATATTTTGAATTCGCTATCTTGGAAGGAGATTATTTTCGGGCCATCGAAAATAGAAAACCGATTGTTGTTGAACAAACCTTCAATATTTCCGCCCCGCTATTGTGGAACGCCATCACTGATCAGGGGGAGATGATCCGATGGTATTTTGATAACATTCCTGCCTTTGAGCCCAGGGTTGGATTTAAAACCCAATTCAATGTGGTGAGCAATGGCAGGGATTTTTTACATGTGTGGGAGGTCACTGAAGTAATCCCGGGGAAAAAATTTACCTGCAGCTGGAATTATCGCGATTATCCCGGAGAGGGCGAGGTAGCTTTTGAAATCTCAGAAGACGGTGACCAAACCCGTTTAACAGTGACCATGGTCGGGATTGAAACATTTCCACGGGACATCCCTGAGTTTAAAAGGGAGCGTTGCCGGGAGGGCTGGAATTACTTTATTAAGAACAGGCTGAAAGAATACTTGCAACAATAAGCTATTTTCAACTACACTTTGAGTAAAATAGGAATGGAATCCGACATACTGTTGTTCTGCACAAATACGGTAGTGTCCAATCCGCTGCACAAGGTTTCCAGGTTGATCGCGATTTCCTGCACCCGGCCGGGTTCAATCGTGGGAAGCCCTAAAAATACGATATCGGTATGTGCGCTTTTCCGGTGGAGGATCTCTGCAAATGGGGCTTCGACGACACTAACTTCCACCTCTGCCCGGATGCGGGCTTTTGGAAGCAATTCAAGGATCCCCTTTTCCAGTATATTCCTGGCTTCCATGTCCTTTACAACAGACAATATCCTTAATTTTGCCTTCTCCCATTGTGGGTTTAATTTAAGCAGATACGCCAATAATAACATCAGGTCTCCATTATTGCGCTGTCCGGCCCACCAGATATCGATGGTTTTTCCTCTTTGAGTAAGTCCGGCGGTAAACCTGGTCAGGATGACATTCTTTCCCTTTTGCCCCAAAGCTCCCACAGCCTCCAATTCCCTGATCTGCCCTTCGAGCTCCCTGGGCCAGTCAAATAGTATGGTATTGGTACGCAACCCGGCCAATCCATGCCCCTTGGCTATTTCCACAAAACCTTTGTGATAGTCTGTCACCGAATGCACCTCGCAAAAAGCCTGAAATCCCTGATGTGCAATTTGCGCTGCCATCGACCGTTCCAGTGTTTTAACAGCATCCTTTGATAGGGGTTCCGCAGATCGTTCCAGATGTGCAAGGGTGAGCACCCCGTGGTTCTGCCCCAGGAGTTCCCCGAGTTTTATAAGGCTAAGTTGCCGCTTCACATCCTTGACAAAAATGAGCATTAAGGGGCGCCAGTTGCGACCATGAATCTTCCGGTCTTTTAATTGCAATAGCGCATAGCGCGCCACCTTCACCCAAAAACCCACCGATACATCACCCCATTGTTGTACGATGGATCTGGAGCGAAGCCATATGTACAGTCCGGCAACAATGATCAAGGCAACCAAACACGCCCACGGACTGATAAGGAACATAATCCCAATCGCCCCCAATGCACCTAATATAGAAACATACCAGGGTACCCTGATCCTGGGCCTGTATGAGGGTTCGGCTACAATGGCCTCAAGGGCTGCGCTGAAATTA
>DATGCB010000055.1:0-4223 GCA_035312365.1 Eudoraea sp.
AATGATGGCTGCCCGTCACCCAATGAAACGTATTGGGACCGCAGAGGACATGGCCAATATGGCCTGTTTCCTGCTCAGTGATGACAGCAATTGGATGACAGGCCAGGTGATAGGGGTAGACGGGGGATTTCTACGCTGGACGTACATTGACCCGCCGGATCAGGCGGGACAAGCCCTGAAATTAGGTATTTGTACCTTCCGTATATGTGAATGCAATGAATAAAGTTTCTGTTTTCTGGTTTCGAAGGGATTTGCGGTTCGAGGACAATGTGGGCTTTCTGGAAGCCTTAAAAGGGGAATACCCGGTACTGCCGGTATTTATTTTCGATCCCGAAATCCTCGGGGGGCTTCCCAAAGATGACGCCCGGGTGACTTTTATTTATGAAACCCTGGGGCAGTTGAGAACCTCCCTCATAAATTCACATCAAAGTGCTATCGGTATTTACCATGGGAACCCGGTGGATATCTTCCGGAAACTATTGCAGGAATACGCCGTCCAGGGCGTATATACCAACCGGGATTACGAACCTTATGCGAAGAAACGGGATGCGGAAATCCAGGGCCTCCTCATGCAGAATAAAATTCCCTTCCGAACCTTTAAAGACCAGGTAATTTTTGAAAAAAGCGAAGTCGTCAAGGAAAATGGCGATCCTTATGTGGTGTATACTCCTTATATGCGTACATGGAAAGCAAAATATAACTCAGGGGAACTGCTCAAGATTCACTCTACCAGGAATTATCCAGACAATTTACTGAAGGGAAAGGACCTGCCCTATGTATCCCTCTCCGGATTGGGTTTTAAAAAGTCCTCCATCCGGGTACCCGACTATGATATCAGCCCCGGCCTTATTCAGCACTATGAGGCTACCCGTAATTTCCCGGCCAAAAATTCAGGTACTTCCAGGCTCGGGCCGCACCTGCGATTCGGGACCGTGTCTGTCCGTAAATTGATTAAAAAGGCTGTCGCGGAAAAAAATGAGGTGTTTTGGAATGAGTTGATCTGGCGCGAATTTTTTATGCAAATCCTATGGCATTATCCGCAAACCATACGGCAGGCCTTTAAACCTAAATACGACCGGATTAAATGGCGGAACCGGGAAGATGAATTTGAAAAATGGAAACATGGGCAAACAGGATACCTGCTGGTAGATGCCGGTATGCGTGAATTAAATTCCACCGGTTATATGCACAACCGCGTAAGGATGCTGGTAGCCAGTTTTCTGTGCAAGCACCTGTTGATCGACTGGCGCTGGGGAGAGGCATATTTCGCCGAAAAATTATTGGATTATGACTTGGCGAGCAATGTGGGGAACTGGCAGTGGGCCGCAGGCAGTGGCGTAGATGCCGCCCCCTATTTCAGGATTTTTAACCCCATGACCCAGGTGGATAAATTTGACCGTCACCAGGAATATATCAAGCGTTGGGTTCCCGAGTTCATGAAACCCGGATATCCCGAAAAAATGGTGGATCATGCATTGGCCCGGAAGCGCTGCCTGGACGCCTACGGGGAAGCCCTGAAATAAGCGGGAATCAACGAATCCCGGCAGGTCCGGTGCATCATCGGGATAATTGTTGCTCCAGTTCCCGCTTTTCGGCCCTTCTGTATTTTAAGGTGTTTAAATAACGCAAGGCATTTTTGTCGTCATAATCGGAATAGGATTTGGAGGCCCAGTCCATTGCTGCCTCCAGGTCCCCGTTGATCTCATTGATAATGGCCATGTTATAACAGGCACGGCCGGCTATTTTCCGTTTCGGATGGTTCAGCTCTGCTTCCCAGAGTTCTGCCGCCCCGTCCCAATCCCCGGTCTGGGCCCTGCGCTGTGCAATTTTAAAATTGTCCGTGCCGCGCACATAATAATCCCGCGCAATTCGCTTTCTGAACGGGCGAATCCTGTATGCATACGTTTCACCCAATACCTTACTATGTTCAAGGACAGCTTCTTTTCTACCGACAATGGCCTCCAGGGCCCGTACCGGATTTAAACCCGCACCATTCAGAGTGACCTCCCTGTAGGTCTCAAACTCATCGAGCAGTACTTTATTCTGCGGGTCGTAAATACGCCAACCATTTTTTATCAGCGTGTGCAGTGTCAGGCTGTGGGCGGGTACCGATGTCTTGATACCCAAATTATTGGGCAGCTCCATGTTGGTTATCTTATAATTTGCCTTCGTATCCGTATCATAAAATTCCAATGAAAAAATTGCATCCACTTTATGTAACTCACACAAATTTTCAACAGCCTGCCAACTGATGGATGCCGGGAATACGCCCAGCCCTTTACGTTCCTGATCGAGTTCGTCTATGATCACAACGGTTTCAAACCGGTTATCCACAGACAATTCATCAAACAAACCATTGACCGCCCGCTCCGCGCCTTCTTTGTCTAACCGCAGGCCTTCCAGAGAAAGAACCTGGTCGATCTTATCTATGGTTTTATTCGATTCCGAAGGGATACTGCGATTTATAATTCCGATACGCTGAATATCCGGGCCGACAAAAACCTCGGCCGGTTCCATTGCATTCATGGTAAGCCGACTTGTGCTGCTGCAACCGGCAATTAGCATACAGAATCCTAAACAGGGTAATAACAGGTTAAGCTTTTTCATGGGACATAGAATTTTAAAGGTGCATTGGGACTTTAAGATTGGAATAATTTCCTTAGTATTAAACAGATAGGAGCTCAAAAAATTGTATAAGGCCCTAAAATTTTGCTGACAACCTCAAAAAAAGTATGTCGTGCTGTTTCGCTCTTTTTTTTAGTATATTTAGTAAGGCAATGAAAAAGGAAAGAAAAATCCACTTGCCCTGACTAACTATAACAGCCCGCTTTCAGTATTCATGTCCGGAAACAAAACCATCCCTACTTCAAAATCGGTCGCAGATTTCCTGGATGCCGTGCGAAATGATCAAAAACGGGCAGATTCCCATGTTTTATTGGAGTTAATGAAAAAGATCACAGGAGAACCTCCCGTGATGTGGGGAGCCAGTATCGTTGGCTTTGGGCAATACCATTACAAATACGATTCGGGGCGTGAGGGTAAAATGCTGCTCACCGGATTTTCCCCACGCAAGCAAAATCTTACCTTATACATTATGGCCGGTTTTAGTCGCTATGAGTCCCTGTTGAATAAATTGGGGAAGCACAGCACCGGAAAATCCTGCCTGTATATTAAAAAATTGGCGGATATCAATATGGATGTGCTCAATGATATCATTACCTTGTCCTATGAGTATTAAAGTAAAAAAACACTAGTTAATTCAATCACCATCCCATGAGAAAACTCAATATTTTGTGGATCTTTCTATTGATAGGTCCGGTACTTACCGCACAAAAAATAAACAATGATAAAAAGGAGATCATAGCATCCGTGGAAAAACACGAGCAGGCGCTGATCGCCATCAGCGATTCCATCTGGGCATCGGCAGAGGAAGCT
The DNA here is from genome assembly GCA_035312365.1 of Eudoraea sp. GTDB lineage: Bacteria > Bacteroidota > Bacteroidia > Flavobacteriales > Flavobacteriaceae > JAFMPW01. The sequence goes on from DATGCB010000055.1 coordinate 3,436, forward strand.
TTCAGGGAGGATCAGTCTTCCAAAATATTGGCTGATTATGCCGAGAAAAATGGCTTTAACGTTGCACGGGGTGTTGCCGGCATGCCAACGGCTTTCGTGGCCACCTATGGGTCTGGTAAACCGGTGATCAGTATCCTTGGAGAATTTGATGCACTACCGGGCATCTCGCAAAAAGCCCAACCAACCAAAGATCCCCTGAATGAAGGGGCTGCCGGTCACGGATGTGGTCACAATCTTTTCGGTACCGCAAGCCTGGGAGCCGCCATCGCGGTGAAAGAACTTATGGAGCAGGGCAAAATAAAGGGAACGATTAAATTTTTAGGGACGCCGGCAGAGGAGAAATTCTTTGGCAAAATCTGGATGGTCCGGGAAGGCCTATGGGACGGGGTCGACGTAAATCTAAGCTGGCATCCAGGGGCGGCAACAAAAGCCGATGTACAAAGTTCGCTGGCGCTTGTCGACTTTAAGGTGGAATTTTTCGGGCAGGCGGCACACGCCTCGGCCGATCCATGGAACGGGCGCAGCGCCTCGGATGCCCTGGAATTGTACACCACCGGGATCAATTATTACCGGGAACACATTAAACCAACGGTGCGTATCCATTATCATATCCAGGATGGCGGGCAGGTGGTAAACGTGGTGCCGGACTACGCCAGAATCTGGGTACGGGTCCGGGATACCAAGAGAAGCGGAATGATGCCGGTGTACGAGCGGGTCCAAAAAATGGCGGAAGGAGCAGCCATTATGGCGAACGTGGATTACAAAATTTCGCTTATTTCGGGAATATA
>DATGCB010000056.1:0-30141 GCA_035312365.1 Eudoraea sp.
TCTTTCAACCTTTGAAAAAATACATCATAAAAATCCGCTCGATTCAGGAAATCCAGCGATTGATATGGAGTGGAAGAATTTCAGGCTCAACAGGATCAAGGATATTGTGGACCGGGCCTATGAAATTGCCCATGACCATAATAAACTCCTGACCGCCGCCGTATTCCCCTATCCGGAAATGGCCGACCATATGGTCCGTCAAAGATGGGACAAGTGGAATATAGACAAGGTACTACCAATGATTTACAATAATTTTTACAACGAAGAACTGGATTGGATCGGCTATGCCACAAAACAAGGGGTAAATGACCTCAGGGGAGGGGAAACCGAACTTCATACCGGAATTTACGTGCCTGAAATGACGGGACAGGAAGTTTACGATGCCATAACGTACGCTGTGGAAAATGGCGCCAGGGGGGTTTCTTTTTTTGAAGGCCCCGCATTGACCCGTGAACAGCTTTCAGCCATAAAGAGATTCAAAAAACAATAGTTTGGATAAGACCCATTCCAGGCCTTGTGCCGCTATTGAAGGATAGGCAATCTGGCAAATTTATCTTACCTTGTTCGTAGGAACATTTGGCTCGTTTTAGAATTATTGCGGCCAACGCCTGAATAACCGCAAACGTTTTCGTAAAACTGTCCTTTAGCCTTACTCCATCGTTATTAGTCGAATATTTTTCAGCATTCAAGCGGATATTTGAACTTTTACAGATTAATGAACAACTAACTAACAGCATCAAAAATCTACACGTATGAACAAAAAGCTTCATTATTATTTAATGATCGTGTCATTCCTGTGCTTTCAGTTTACAATGGCACAAAACAGGACCGTAACAGGGACGGTTTCGGATAACACCGGATCCCCGTTACCTGGGGTAAATGTGGTCGAAAAAGGAACCTCAAACGGAACTTCCACCGATTTTGATGGAAATTACAGTATTAATGTAGCCGATGGTGCTACCCTGGTTTTCTCATCATTGGGGTATGCTACCAGGGAAGTAGCAGTAGGTACTCAAACCACAGTGAATGTATCTCTGGCGGAAGATGCAAGCCAATTGGATGAAGTGGTGGTAACCGCCCTTGGTATACGTAAGGAAACCAAGGCCCTTGGATACTCCTTAACGGAAGTCGGTGGGGAGGAATTATCGACCATCAAGACTCCCAACGCGATCAATTCCCTTCAGGGTAAAATAGCAGGGGTTAATATCACTCAAAACTCCACGGGAGCAGCGGGTTCCAGTAGGGTAATTATCAGGGGTTCCAGTTCCTTATCAGGAAATAACCAGCCGCTTTACGTGGTAGACGGGATCCCCATCGGGAATGAAAATAACGGTTCTGCCAGTTTGTGGGGCGGATCGGATGGTGGTGATGGTATTTCCAGTATCAACCCGGATGACATTGAATCGCTGTCGGTACTTAAGGGTGGAGCGGCTTCCGCACTGTACGGCTCAAGAGCGGCAGGCGGGGTAATCATAGTAACCACTAAATCAGGTCAGGGCCGGGATGGATTCGGGGTTGAACTCAGTAGCTCGGTTACCTTCGACAAGGTGGACACATCTCTGCAGGATTTCCAAACTGAATATGGGCAGGGGATACGGGGCCGAAAACCAGTAAACCTTGTTGAGGCAAGAGACAACGGTTTGTCCTCCTGGGGAGCTCGCCTGGATGGCACCCCGGTAGTACAGTGGGATGGTGTTGAAAGGCCCTATTCCTACGTTGGCAGTAATCTGGATCATTTCTACCGGACAGGCACCACTTTTATTAATACGGTCGCGCTGACAAATAGCACCGGGAATTCAAATTACAGGCTGTCCGCTTCAGACCTGAGTAATGAGGATGTTATGCCGAATGCCGGCTTAAACAGAAAGACCTTTTCCCTCAATGCAAGTACGGTGCTGGCAGAAAAGCTGACCACTTCGGTAAATGCGAAATATATCATTGAAAAGGTAAACAACAGGCCAAGACTTTCGGATGCTCCGGGGAACGGGAACTTTACAGTTGCCAATTTATCGCCCAATGTGGATGTTCGTTTTATGGAGCCGGGTGCAAATGAAGACGGTACGGAGCGCACATATTCAACAAATACATTTTCTCAGAACCCTTATTTTGCGGCCTATAATTTTAGAAATGAAGATGTTAAAAACAGGATCATCGCTTCTACTTCCCTGCGCTATGACATTCTGGACTGGCTGTATCTTTCGGGTAGGATTGGTATTGATCACTCTACCATAAGAAGGGTGGCGGTAGAACCCTTTGGAACGGCCTATAAGCCTTTGGGTGGAATTAATGAGGAAGAACGCAGGTACAACCAGGTTGATGCAGACTTGATCCTGGGGGTAGAACGTGATGTTACCGATAAGTTTTCGGTCTCTGGCTTTGTCGGAACCAACAGTAACCATATTAAAGAAGAGCAATTGAATCTCGGAGGAAATGATTTTATCGTCCCGGGGCTAGAAGATATTGGAAATACGGTTAGCCAGTCGCGAAGCAGAACCTACGGTGAAAGAAAAATAGGATCGCTTTATGGTTCCCTGGAGCTTTCGTGGGATGATTGGGCATATATCACCTTTACGGGACGGAACGACTGGTTCTCTACATTGTCCTTCCCCGGAAAAACTACTCCGAATGATGACTTTTATCCGTCGGTTAACGCAAGTTTAATTTTGTCCGACGCATTAAATATGCCGGAGTTTGTCAGCTTCCTGAAACTGAGAGGGGGCTATTCCGAAGTTGCCGGTGGTGCCCAGAATCCCTACTCACTTTCGCTGATCTATGAGATCTTCGGGAACCCAATTCAGGGACAACCCCTCGGAAGAGTTAGTGGGGGAACGGTTCCAAATTCAAATCTGGTGCCTTTTAGCAAGAGTGAAACGGAAATTGGGTTGGACGCCAGGTTTTTTAACAACAGGTTATCCCTGGACCTGGCCTATTATCAGAATGAAACAACCAATGATATCGTTAATGTAGCCACTTCCATTTATTCAGGCTATAATGGTGCAAGTGCCAATCTCGGGAAAGTTGAGAATAAGGGAATTGAATTTTTAATCAACGCCACTCCCATTAGGACGGAAGACTTTAGCTGGAACACCACATTTAACGGAGCCCATAATAAGGGTAAGGTGTTGGCCACTGATGATGTGGATTCTGATGTAAGCCTGGACGAACCCCGAACACAAAATGTCAGGATCACACACATTGTCGGGGAAGCCTACGGAACGATCGTAGGGGTGTCTTATGACCGGGATCCCAGCGGCAATATCAGATATGAGATCGACGCCGAGGGGGTGCCGAGGGCTGTTGAAGGTGAACGCAAGGTTCTTGGTGAAGGGGTACCACCTTTAACACTGGGCTGGACGAATTCATTTGCCTATAAGAATTTTAACCTGAATGTTTTGATTGATGGAAAGTTTGGAGGCCAGATTTTTTCAGGAACCAATACGGTGGTCTACGGAAATGGCCTGCATAAGGCAACCCTCGAGGGCAGGGAATCCGGGTTAACAGTTTCCGGGATTGATGCTGCCACAGACCAGCCGTTTACCACAACAGTTGCGCCGGAGAATCTCTCAACATATTATGGGGAGATCAACGATATCGCAGAGCATTTTGTTGAGGACTCCGATTATATTAAATTAAGACAGGTAAGTCTTGGATATAGCCTGCCCAGCAGCATATTAAAGAACGTGTTCCTGTCTAGCGTTGATTTTTCAATTATAGCGTCTAACTTATTTTACATTAAGCGAAGTATTGACAATATTGATCCGGAAAGTGCCTACAATGTTGGTAATTCCCAGGGGCTTGAATACTTTGGAGTTCCTTCTTCCAGAAGTTATGGTATGAACATTAATGTTAAGTTTTAAAAAAAATAATATGAAAAAAGTAATATATATACTGTCATTTGTCCTTTTTCTTGGTGCATGTGATCAGGGGTTTGAAGAATTGAATGTAAACCCGACGAAACCGGTTCAGGTTGATGTGGCGAATAAACTTACTGCCTTGCAAAAGTTTATTTCCAGTGAGCGCTATGATAATTGGCGGGCCAATTTGATTTACCAGTCCACGATGATGCAACATTTTGCGACTACTGCCGGTTACTGGAGTGGTGATAAATATACCTGGAACAAAGGATATGCTTCCTCCCTCCTGGATCGATACTATGAAAATGCCATTAAAACGGTTGAGGACATGCTGGTACAGCTCGAGGAGGAGGGTGCCCCTGAAGAAATGAAAGCGATTACCCGGATCCTTAGGGTATATGCCTATTCAAGGCTTACGGATTTGTATGGTGACATTCCATATAGTGAAGCGGGACAGGCAGTCATCTCTGGAATTTTCTTGCCAAAATATGATGCTCAAAGTGAAATTTATCCGGATCTGCTGAAAGAACTGGAAGAATCTGCAGCCGCCCTGGCTTCCGGGACTTCTGGCTTTGGTGCTGCGGATGTGATTTACGGAGGCGATCAGGCCAAATGGAAAAGGCTGGCAAACTCACTGATGCTGCGGTTAGGGTTTCGTTTAATCAAAGTAGACGCGGCCGGATCCCAGGCTTGGGTAACAAAGGCCATTAGCGGAGGAGTCATGGAGTCTAACGCCGATATCTTTTATCTGCAGCACGATACGGATAATAGAAATGGTAATGGAGAGGTCTTCCTGGCCGATGGTGAAATGCGAATGAGTAAGACCTTTATAGATTTTATGCAGAATGCCTCGGATCCGAGGTTACCCATCCTGTCGGCAAGGCGACTTGATGGTAGCACAGCTACCGCTGATTTAATAGGGTTACCCAATGGTTTGGATTCGGAAATGTTAATGACGATGACCGGGGAGGAGAATACGGACAATTACGCGGAACCGAACAGGTCGATTATTACCGGTGTGGAAGCACCCATGTTCTTCCAGACATATGCAGAGGTTGAATTTATGTTGGCTGAAGCCGCAGAACGCTGGGGTCTTGCCGGGGGAAATCCTGAGCCTCATTATAACGAAGGTGTCAGGGCCGCAATGAAAATGCTGGAAATATATGGTCCTGCAGCGGCTATCGCAGATGCCGATATTGATACCTATTTGGCCAATAACCCTTTTGACAGCGCCAATGCCATAGAACAGATTAACACACAGTACTGGGCGGCGACCTTCTTAAACGAATACGAAACCTTTGCTAACTGGAGGAGGTCCGGGTTCCCGGCATTGGTTCCTGTCAATTATCCGGGCAACGTTACCGGAGGGACTATTCCAAGGCGGCTTACCTATTCCGAAAGTGAGCAAAGCAATAACCCTGATAATTATGCTGCAGCGGTTGCGGCACAAGGGCCGGATGAACTAACAACCAGGGTATGGTGGGATGTTCCATAAGATGATAGTTTTTACTCTCTGAATGATCATTAGTTAATTATAGAGTGAGTTAGTTTGATAAAGGAGGGGAAACTCTCCTTTATTTATTCTTATTCATTTAGTATATTGAATTATGATGTGGAAGATTTTTTTCAAGGGTCCATTGATGATATTGGTATTTTTGGCCTTACCCGTTGTTTTACTCGGGCAGGCTCAAAAATTGTTCACCCTTTTAGACCCCTCAGCTACCAACATAGATTTTGTAAATGCTGTAAAAGACAACAAGGAGCGAAATATATTGCTTTATGCCAATTTTTATGGCGGTGCAGGCGTAGGTGTCGGGGATTTTAACAACGATGGCCTCCAGGATGTCTATTTTGCCGGAAATATGGTGCCGGATAAGCTATATTTCAATGAGGGGAATCTTACTTTTAAAGACGTGACCAGCCAGGCGGGGATTCAATACGACGGTGGATGGTCTACGGGCGTTACCGTTGCCGATATTAATAATGACGGTTTACTGGATATCTATGTCAGCCGGGAGCTGGATGATCATAAGCAGGAGTGGCGGGCCAATTTATTATACCTGAATAATGGAGATGGCACCTTTACGGAGTCTGCAAAAGAGTTTGGGATCGGGGATACTCAGAGAACCAGACATGCCACATTTTTGGATTATGACAAAGATGGATACCTGGATCTGCTACTACTTACACAGCCGCCAAATCCCGGGAGTTATTCCGAGTTCTCGGGAACCGCACTGCTACAACCGGAATACCACCTGAAGCTTTTGAGGAATACAGGTAAGGGGTCGTTTGAAGATGTCAGTGAGCAGGCCGGGATAAAACGAACCGGCTTCCCCAACGCTGTATCCGCAAGCGATATAAATAATGACGGCTGGGTGGACCTGTATATAGCCAATGATTTTTATGTGCCGGATTTTCTCTTTATCAACAACGGGAACGGAACCTTTACCAATATAGCGGATAGCGCCCTGAACCATATGTCGTACTACAGCATGGGCGTGGATGTCTCGGATATCAATAACGATGCCCTGCCCGATATTTTTGTGGTGGATATGGTTGCCGAAGATAATTTCAGGCTCAAGGCGAATATGAGCGGTATGAATCCAAAGACTTTCTGGAACGTCGTGGACAATGGGGGGCACTATCAGTATATGTTCAATGCATTGCATCTCAATAACGGCAATACCACCTTCAGCGATGTTGCCCAGATCACCGGCATGGCGGCAACGGATTGGAGCTGGTGTAATCTCCTTGCGGATTTTGACAATGACGGGCTAAAGGATTCCTATATCACAAACGGACTTTTATACGACATCCGGAATACCGATGCTGATAAAAAGGTGGGAGACTTCATTACGGAAACGGCCCAGCAATGGATCAATGACAATCCCGATGGGGGAGAAATTAGCATTTGGGAAATTCTGGATCTTGAAAAAACCATTTCCTTAATGCCATCCCAGCCCTTAAAAAACTATGCATTTAAGAATCTGGGCCATCTTTCATTTGAAAAAATGATGGAGGAATGGGGCCTCGAGGAGGAGTCTTTTTCTAATGGGGCGGCCTATGCAGATCTGGATAATGATGGCGATTTGGATCTGGTGGTGAATAATATAAATAAGGAAGCATTTGTATATCGGAACAATTCGGAAAGCAGGGAAAATGCCAATTATCTGAGAATCCAATTAAAGGACAGAAAAAACAGGCCTGTATTTGGGACCAAAGTGGTTTTGTATACGGGGGAAGGCATGCAGTTACAGGAAACCACCAATGTACGGGGTATTTATTCCACCAGTGAGAACAGCGTACATTTCGGACTTGGGGCATTGAAAAATATCGACAGCCTTGTGGTTACCTGGCCGGACCAGAGGAAGACCATAAAAACCAAGGTGGTGGCAAATCAAACCCTGACCTTATTTATGAACAAAGCTCCTGCAGATAATATCATTGTTTCTAAGCGCCCTGAACCCGCTTTTTTCAGAGAGGATCCATCGTTGGGGATAAAATTTGAACATCGTGAAAATGTTTATGATGATTACACGGAACAGGTGCTGCTTCCCCATAAACTTTCACAATTTGGGCCGGCCATGGCAAGGGGAGACGTGAATAACGATGGTCTGGATGACCTGTTTCTGGGCGGAGCTACGGGTTTCAGTGCCGTGTTATTCATTCAAAACCCGGATGGCTCCTTCTCGGAAACCAACAATGAACTATGGATGAAAGAAGACGATTACGAAGATGTGGATGCACTTTTTGTGGATATCAACGGGGATGGTTACCAGGATCTTTATGTGGTCAGTGGTGGGAACGAATATCCGGTAAATGATTTGCATTACGTAGACAGGCTGTATTTGAATGACGGAAATGGAAACTTTTTAAAAGGCGCTATCCTCAACGTGGGGCGCGAGAGTGGCTCTATTGTAAAGGCGGCCGATTTTGACAGGGATGGTGACATGGATCTTTTTGTGGGGGGGCGGCACGTTCCGCATCAATACCCATTGCCCGCCAGTAGTATGCTGTTGAGAAATGACAACGGACAATTGGTAAATGTTACCGACCTGCTCGCCGGGGGACTAAAGAATTTGGGCATGGTCACCGATGCTGTCTGGAATGATTTTGATCTGGACGGCGATTCGGATTTAACGCTGGTAGGGGAATGGATGCCGATCACATTTTTTGAAAATATTCAGGGGAATTTTATCAGGAAAGCGGTGAGTGGATTGGATAATACCGTGGGATGGTGGTTTGCCCTGGAACAGGGAGACTTTGATATGGATGGTGATATGGATTTTATTGCAGGAAACCTGGGGCTCAATTACAAGTACAAAACTTCGCCGGAGACCCCTTTCGATGTGTATTATAATGATTTTGACGCCAATGGAAATTATGACATTGTACTGGGTTATTACAACAATAATAAACACTACCCTCTAAGGGGTTTTTCCTGCTCGGCCCAACAGATACCGGGCCTGAAGAAGCAAATTCAGAAATACGACGTCTTTGCTTCTCTTGAGATAGATCAGGTATATGAGGATGACAGCCTTCAAAATGCGCTGCATTATGCGGCGGATACCTTTGCATCGTCCTATATAGAAAATCTTGGGAATGGTAGTTTCAGGCATGTTCCCTTGCCGAATGAAGCACAGCTTTCCAATATAAATGACGTGTTGGTCTGGGATAGCAATAAAGATGGACATTTGGATTTTCTTGCAGCTGGCAACTTGTTTGTATCTGAAATCGAGACGCCCCGAAATGACGCAGGTACAGGCATTGTGATGCTCGGCAATGGGAAAGGTGGGTTTACAGCCAGAACCGGTTCGGAAACAGGGCTATTCGCAAGGGGGGATGCCAAAAAACTGGCGTTTGTCAAACATAAGGACTCTGAAAAAATTTTAATTGCTAACAATGCCGGAAGCCTACAGTGTTTTAGTATCCTTGAAAGCTCTGAATTGAGGAATCCGGATTAAACGCAATTACTGCTTCTCGTAGACCTCACTTCTGAAACCGGGCAAATCTTCCCCCACGCTGTTGGTCAGGGTAGTGCCATTAAGCATATAAAAGATGCTGGTTGTACCCTGGAAAAGGGTAAGCTGGTTATTTTGCAATTGCCAGATACCGGAACCTGAGCTTGCAAAGTTGGCGCAGGTGATATTAAAAAGACCCCCTGTAATGGGTGTTACATTGACTCCGTTAAAAGAGAGATCCCAGGTTTTGTCAGCACTAAAAGTCAGTGTTCCCGAAACACAGGCAAGATCAGACAGAATATTGGAAGTCGTATTCCCGTCTCCATTGATATCCTGGGGCGGACTGATATTTAATTGGGTAAGTTGCCATGTTCCCACGATAGGATCGGGGGTGATCACATCTATTGGACCATCATCTGAAGAGCAGGAAACCATAAAAACCATGAACAGTATGCAGTACCAATAGGTTTTCAAAGGGTTCATAAATAGCACTTTTTTTTTCAATGATAGTGATTTTAGCATGAATTTGAAAGTATTTGTTCGCGGTTTACTATTTAAAGGCGGTTTATAGGCCTGAAATACCAAAGCCCGGGTTCTATTCAAGACAGAAACGGTTTTAAATTAAACCATTCCCTTCAGGGTTTGAACATTTTTTTCGCTTCTCCTTTTTTACGCGGGATTTAAATTCCGGAAGTACCGGGCGGAAGGTTATCAATGGCAGTCCGGCAAAAATAGTTCTTCGAATGTTTCATTCCCGCCTGAGAGCGGTCACCTTTTTTAAACAGGGGTGTTGTCCGGGGATTCATCGCATCTGGGGAACAGCCAGCATTAGGACACACAGGTGGCTCTAACGGTTTTTAAATTGCGATAGGCGAATCCCCGTTGGAGCATCCGCTGATCCTGCCGGGAGGCCTTCAAAGAGGTGGACGCCAAAGGAAAATCATCCGTATTCGCATGACCTGGCTTCGATGCAAATGTCGTCCGAAATGCCTATATTGAGACAGGAATACCACAGAACTTTCTGCCAGATAATATACAAGCAGCAGGCCTCTGCAAAACATGATATTTCCTCCGAATAGGATATGTTCAAATGAAGGACCCATGAAGGATGACTACATCGATATAAATACGCTTAAATTTTTACTGTATAGGGTACATGATCTTAAAACAGTTCTGGATCAGTCGCGGTACCAGGATTTTGACCTGCAATCGGTGGAGCTCTTTTTGAACGCCGTCAAAGATTTTTCCGATAAGGAATTGTTTCCCTTCTTTAAGGAAATGGATGAACAACCAGCTTATTTTAAAGACGGGGAAATCATCGTGCATCCGCAGGTAAATAGATATATGAAGAAAGGCGGGGAGATGGGTCTTATCTCAGGCATATTCGACTATGAAACCGGGGGTTTGCAATTGCCAAAGGTTGTGGTTACAGCCTCGGCATATATTCAGGAAACGGCCAATAATCACCTGCCTGGCTATATAGGTCTTACTCTTGGCGCCGCCGAGCTCATCGTCCATTTTGCCAATAATAAACTGAATGAGACCTACCTTCCCAAAATGCTTACGGGGGACTGGGGCGGAACCATGTGCCTTACAGAACCACAGGCAGGCAGTTCCTTATCTGATATTGCCACCACGGCTGTGCCCGCGGAAGATGGCTATCGTATTTCAGGACAAAAAATTTTTATCTCCGGGGGGGATTTTCAGGGGGCTGAGAATATTGTCCATCTGGTATTGGCCCGTATTAAGGGGGCTCCTGCAGGAACCAGGGGAATATCCCTGTTCGTGGTCCCCAAGAACAGGCCAGGTCCGGACGGCGGGCTTTCGCCCAATGATGTAACGACTTTTGCGGACTTTCAAAAAATGGGTCAAAAAGGGTATTGTACGACCCATCTTTTTTTCGGGCATAATGATGACTGTAAGGGGTGGCTTGTCGGGGAGCCCAACCAGGGACTAAAGTACATGTTCCTGATGATGAATGGGGCCCGAATTGCCGTTGGGCGTGGGGCCGCCGCCATAACTATGGCAGCTTACCGGGCATCCCTGGCCTATGCTAATGAGCGGCCACAGGGCCGCAGTCTAACCCCTTCCGGCAAGAAGGATGTTGCTCAGGAACAAACACTGATCATTAACCACCCCGATGTTAAAAGAATGCTCCTGTTTCAAAAAGTGGTGGCCGAAGGTTCACTGAGCCTGGTGCTGTTGACCTCCAAATATCACGACCTCTCCCAAACACATTCAGATCCCGGAGAACGCGACAGGTACCTGCAAATGCTCGAGTTACTTACACCGGTGGCCAAAACCTATCCCTCCGAAATGGGCGTGGTTTCCGTGAGTAATGGCATTCAGGTACTGGGGGGTTACGGTTTCTGCACCGATTTTATCCTCCAGCAGTATTTCAGGGATATAAGGATCTTTCCAATATATGAGGGGACCACGGGTATTCAGTCCCTGGACTTACTCGGAAGAAAAATTACCATGAACAATGGAAAGGCTCTGGAATACCTGTTCGTGGAAATAGCAGACAGCATTGAAGAAGCGTTCCTTCACGAGGAACTGGCACCTTACGCCAAAAAATTGGCCGGGACTTTGAAAGTATCGCGTGAAGTACTTCATTTCCTGCTGGATTATGCAAAAAAAGGGGATTATGAACGATTTGTATCGGATGCAACCGTATTTATGGAATTTTTCGGAAACATGATCGTCGGCTGGTTATGGCTTGATATGGCTTCAAACGCAAAAAGTGCATTGGCGTCATCGGAGGCAGGGTACACCGCCGAATTTTATCAAAGTAAAATTCACGCCATGAAATTCTACTTTAAATATGAATTGCCGAAAACCGGTTCCCTGGCCGGGGTGATCATGGATAAAGAGGTATTGACGGTTACCGGGGAGAACAAAGAGGTGATTTAGTCAAATGCCCCGGGACATTGCTGTTGAAAATTACCGGTACTGATTCGAAACTATATAAAAACAGATCATGGGGAGTATCACAACTAAGTTCAACCTTACCGGCAAAGTGGCCATTGTTACGGGATCAAGCAGGGGAATTGGCAAGTCAATTGCCCGGGGACTTGCTGAGCAGGGCGCAAAAGTGGTCATCAGCAGTCGGAAACAAGAGGCCGTAGACACGGTCGCTGAAGAATTAAAAGAGGCCGGGCTTGAGGCCATAGGCATCCAATGCCATATCGGGGATTCTATACAGCGAAAGGCCCTCGTTGACCGGACCGTTGACCAATTTGGAAGGATCGATATCCTGGTAAATAACGCTGCCATTAACCCCTGCTACGGACCCCTGGAAGGATCGGAAGAACAGGTTTTTGATAAAATAATGGAGGTGAATGTCAAGGCACCCTGGCTACTTTCCAACCTGGTCCTTCCACAAATGAAAAAAGGGGGGAGTGGCAGCATCATCAATATTTCTTCAGTGGAGGGGATTCATCCCGGCTTTGGACTTGGATTGTACAGCATGACCAAATCCGCCTTGATCATGCTCACCCGGAATCAGGCAAAGGAATGGGGACCTTACGGGATCAGATCAAATGTTTTATGTCCGGGCCTGATCAAGACCAAATTCAGTGAAGGTCTCTGGGCAGATGAAAAACTGGTAGAGCACCTGATAAGGGTATTACCCCTCGGCCGTATCGGTACCCCCGACGAGATGGCAGGGATGGTCATGTTATTGGCTTCGGACGCCGGGTCCTATATGACCGGCGGAGTATATATCGCCGATGGCGGATATTTAATTGCAGGTTAAATATGCCTGGAAATAAATGAGGAATACAGCCAAAATCTCATGACCTCCCGGAAAGTTTCAACGGCGATCATACACTTTCGGAGGCAGCTGGCTTCTGATGGAAGCCTGAAATACGGGCCAGGATGCAGGCCTATGTAGCCGGTTTTATCAATAAATAAACACTTCTAAAAGATAAAGAATGAACAAGCAACTGAAATTTGTAAAAAGACCGGCGGGCGAAGCCGATGCCTCTACCTGGAAATTGGAGACCCATCCCATTCCTGAAATTAAGGAAGGTGAAATTCTGGTGAGGCAACATTATGTTTCCCTGGACCCGGCCATGAGGGGTTGGATGAATGACACCAGATCTTATATAGAACCCATGGAAATCGGTTCTGTTATGCGGGCCGGTTCAGTAGGACAGGTTGTCGCCGTTAAGGACCAACCGAGTTTTAAAGTGGGCGATTATGTTTCCGGTTATGGGGGTGTTCAGCAATATGCTGTTTCAGATGGCAAGGGCTTCCATGTGATAGACCCGGCCATTGCATCTCTACCCACCTACCTGGGAACCCTGGGGATGCCGGGGATGACGGCATATTTTGGTATCATGGAAGTAGGTAAGATCCGGGAAGGCGATGTCGTTGTTGTTAGCGGGGCGGCAGGGGCAGTCGGCAGTATTGTGGGGCAGATTGCCAGGATTAAGGGATGCCGGGTCATTGGTATTGCCGGGGGTTCCGATAAATGCAGGTACCTTTTGGAAGAGCTTGGATTTGACGGAGCCATTGATTACAGGAACGAAAATGTCAAGAGCCGCCTGAAAGAAGAATGTCCTGACGGCCTGGATGTTTATTTTGACAATGTAGGTGGGGAAATACTTGATAGTGCACTTAGCAGATTGAGAATGCATGCACGGGTGGTCATCTGTGGTGCCATATCGCAATACAATAACAAAACCGCGGTACGAGGTCCTGCCAACTACCTTTCATTGTTGGTCAACAGGGCAACGATGCAGGGAATGGTGGTCTTCGATTATACAAACAGGTATGGGGAGGCTGCAAAAACAATGGGTGCCTGGCTTGCAGCAGGAAAATTGAAAAGCCGGGAAGATATTTATGATGGAATAGCAAATTTCCCACAGACCTTCCAACGCCTTTTTACAGGAGAGAAATTAGGCAAACTGGTCCTTAAGGTGATCGAAGATGATGGCAATTCGATGTAAGGAATACCGGCTTCCATTGGCTGGGGTTCTGGAAGTATTTGAAAGCCCGGAACCGAAAACCCAGGTAGCAGGGTTGGAAGGTAAGGCCATAGGAATTACTTTTCCCGATAGGCCGATTATACGGTGATTGATCAAAGTGATATAAATAAATTTAACCAAACAATCCCAGCTAATGAGACTAAAGGATAAAATAGCGATAATAACAGGCGGCGCCCGCGGCATCGGGCAGGCAGTATCCGAATTATTCGCAGGAGAAGGTGCCACCGTAATAATAATCGATCTGTTACCTCAGGGACGGGATGTGGCCGATGGCATAAATGCTGGCGGGGGAAAGGCCGCGTTTCACCAGGTATCTGTAACAGATAAAAAGGCCTTGGAAGACCTGTTTAGGCATGTGAGCAAAACGTATGGGAGGATCGATATACTTATTAACAATGCTGGCATTACCCGGGACAGGACGCTTGAAAAAATGAGTGAGGAAGAGTGGGATGCTGTCATTGATGTCAACCTCAAGGGGGTCTTTATCTGCACCCAGGCCGTGGTCCCCTACATGAAGGAACAAAAATATGGCAGGATTGTCAGTGCCGCTTCAAACGTTGGCCTGAGGGGTAATTTCGGGCAGACCAATTATTCTGCCACAAAGGCAGGGGTTATCGGGATGGCAAAAACCTGGACCCTGGAGCTGGGAAAGTACGGGATCACGGCGAATGCCATCGCTCCCGGGTTTACCATGACCGATATGGTCGACCAGATTCCGGCAGCGCATTTTGACAAGATCAAGGCAGGAATTCCATTGCAAACTGTTGCACAACCTATTGATATCGCTTACGGCTACCTCTACCTTGCCTCTGACGAAGCTCGTTTTGTATCCGGGATATGCCTTACGATAGATGGTGGAACTTCCAGATAAATATTAGCTTATGGCAAAACTGGAAGTGAAAGATTTTAAGGAGTTCAGAGCATTGGAAGGCAGGGCCTTTCCCCCTGGAGACTGGCTTACCGTCACCCAGGGGATGATTGATGACTTTGCAAAGGCGACGATGGATTTTCAATGGATCCATACCGATGTTGAGAAAGCGAAAAAGCATTCTCCGTTCAAAAAGCCGGTTGCCCACGGTTTTATGTCCCTGGCATTACTTTCCGGGATGCTGGGGGATGTCATATGCGTACGTTCCTCGAAAATGGGCGTCAACTACGGACTGAATAAAGTACGCTTTCCGAGTCCCGTGCTGGTTGACAGCAGGCTGAGACTCAGGGTTAACTTCGTGGGTATTAAGGACTATGGAGATAAAGGCCTGAAAATTACCTGGCATTGTACCGTGGAAATAGAAGGCTCCCGAAAACCTGCCTGTGTGGCCGAATTTGTCAGTCTGATGTTCGAATAGGGCTAAATGTAAAAGGCAACTTTTTGTCTTTTGAAAGGCAAGTAAGAAGATACGGACATTCAGATATTAAAGTTGAACCCTCTCCGGCCGATTGGAAAATCCATCTTTCAAGAAGGGATTTTGTTAATTTTTTATGGATAAAAAAAGGAGTAGAAGTGGGTATTTACACGGTTATGCTAATTTTAGTACCTATCTTAGGCAGCAGCAAAATCTGGACCCTATATGGCGTTAAAAGTAGCAATATCACACAGGACCAAATATAAATATGACCGCAGGGTTAAGCTGTCACCGCATATATTTCGCCTTCGGCCCGCTCCACACAGCCGGACGCCCATTGAGGCCTATTCGATCAAAATAAAACCGGAAGAACATTTCTTTAATTGGCAACAGGATCCGTTTGGCAATTATTTGGCCCGGATCGTCTTCCCTGAAAAAACAGAAGAACTTTCAGTGGATGTGGAGATCATCGCAGATCTTAAGACCCTGAATCCATTTGATTTTTTTGTTGAGGATTCTGTGGAAAATTTCCCGTTTACATATGCCGATGACCTGAAAAAAGAACTGTTGCCATATCTGGAAATTAGCGAGGATGGGCCGTTACTTAAGGAGTGGCTGGCGAAAATAGACCGTACTCCGGGCCGCAGTATCGATTTCCTGATCCGGCTCAATCAGGGTCTTTACGACTTCCTCAGCTATACCATCCGCATGGAACCCGGGGTACAGACCTGTGAAGAGACCCTGGGTCAACGGCTGGGATCCTGCCGGGATTTTGCATGGCTGATGGTGCAAACCTTGCGGCATTTGGGATTGGCTGCGAGGTTTGTGTCAGGCTATCTGGTGCAGTTAAGAGCAGATGAAAAATCCCTGGATGGCCCTTCAGGCCCGGAAAATGATTTTACGGATCTCCATGCCTGGGCCGAAGTATACTTACCCGGGGCCGGGTGGATTGGCCTGGATGCCACCTCGGGCCTGTTGGCGGGGGAAGGGCATATCCCACTAGCCTGTACGCCTTCATTTGAAAGTGCTGCACCCGTAAGCGGTTTTACAGATCCCTGTAATACGGAATTTGAATTTGACAATTCCGTTACCCGAATCTTTGAATCACCCCGCGTTACCAAACCTTATACGGAAGACCAGTGGAACGCCATTTATAATTTGGGCTTTGCTGTTGAAGAGGAATTGCAACAAGGAGATGTGCGGCTTACCATGGGTGGAGAGCCCACCTTTGTGTCCATTGATGATATGGAGTCAGAGGAATGGAACACCACAGCAGACGGGGAACACAAGCGAAAATTGGCAAGTTCACTCTCGCTCCGCCTGTTAGATGCCTTTGGCAAGGGAGGTGCGCTGCACCACGCCCAGGGAAAATGGTATCCGGGGGAACCCCTTCCGCGTTGGCAGATCGGGATCCACTGGCGTAAGGATGGCGAGTCCGTCTGGAAGGAGCCCAAATGGCTGGCCACGTTTACTGAAACATACAAGTTACCCAGGGAAATTACCGCCACTTTTTTAAAGGCCCTGACCAAGTACCTATTATGCCCGGACAAAACAATAACTCCCGCCTTCGAGGATGCCTTTTATTTTTTGTGGGAAGAGGGCAAGTTACCGGTCGATGTGGATCCATTGGAATACAGTAAAGACGATACTGCCTTGAGGCGCAAGCTGGGGGAAATCCTGGAAAAAGGCATCGGTAAGATGGCAGGACATGTTTTACCGCTCGCCAAAATGGATGAGGCATGGATCACCAATCCCTGGAAATTCAGGAGCAAACAATTGTATCTGACGCCCGGGAATTCCCCCCTGGGCCTGCGATTACCCCTGGAATCTCTGCCGAAGGAACCTGAAATTCCAACCGAGCCAATCAATGAACCGGACCTCTTTGAAGAACGCCCCCCCCTGCAGCCCTATGGGGCTACCCTCCTGAAGCGATTGAACTCCCCCATTCCTCAAAAGGCCAAACCCAAAAAACAGCCTTTTGTACGCACGGCCATTTGTGCTGAGGTACGGGAAGGCAAATTGTATCTCTTCCTTCCGCCTTTGGACAGTGCGGAGGACTTTTTGGACCTGGTGGCCAGCATTGAGGCGACTTCCAAAGAACTGAAAATACCGGTGATCCTGGAGGGCTACGAACCTCCAAGGGACAATCGTATGGAGGTCCTGAAGATTACTCCGGATCCCGGAGTCATTGAAGTGAATGTCCATCCTGCGCTAAACTGGAAAGAGCTTACAGATAATACTCTGCTACTTTATGAAGAAGCAAAAAAATCGCGTTTGAGCACTGAAAAATTTATGTTGGATGGCAAGCACACAGGTACCGGTGGTGGCAACCATGTGACCCTGGGAGGTATAACCCCGGCGGATAGCCCTCTTTTGCGTAGTCCTCGGTTACTTCAGAGTCTGCTTACTTTCTGGCAGCACCATCCCGGTCTCTCCTATCTATTTTCAGGGGCATTTATAGGCCCGACAAGCCAGGCCCCCCGGGTAGACGAGGCGCGATTGGAAAACCTGTACGAATTAGAAATTGCCTTTGGCCAGATCCCCGAAGACAAGGAGGTCCCTTTTTGGTTGACCGACAGGTTGTTCAGGCATTTGTTGACGGATATTACCGGAAATACCCATCGGGCGGAGTTTTGTATCGATAAATTATATTCCCCCGATGCTGCCTCGGGGAGGTTGGGCATATTGGAATTACGTGCTTTTGACATGCCACCTCATGCCCATATGAGCCTCATGCAAATGCTGCTGGTGCGCACCCTGGTTTCATGGTTTTGGAAAAAACCCTACAAACATGACCTGGTTCGCTGGGGAACCGAGTTACACGACAAGTTTTTGCTTGAACACTATGTAAAAGAAGATATCAGGGACATCGTAAGCCAGTTGAATGAAGCGGGCTATCCGTTTAAATTGGATTGGTTCGATCCGTTTTTTGAATTCCGATTCCCTTTGTATGGTATGGTGGAAATCAATTCCATGCAACTGGAACTTCGGATGGCGATAGAACCCTGGAATGTTCTGGGCGAGGAAATGTCCGGCCGTGGTACCGCCCGTTATGTTGATTCCTCCATGGAAAGAGTACAGATCAAAGCGACCAACTTTACGGAGGAACGCTACAGTCTCACCTGTAATGGTGTTAAAATACAATTGAGCGGCACAGGCACAAAAGGAGAATATGTTGCGGGTGTACGGTACAAGGCCTGGGAACCCTGGTCTGCACTTCACCCTACGATAGGGGTGGATACCCCCCTGGTCTTTGATGTTGTGGACGATTGGAATAAAAAATCCATCGGTGGTTGCACCTATTTTGTGTCGCATCCCGGAGGCCGTTCCTACGAGACGTATCCGGTGAACTCCTATGAAGCTGAATCAAGGAGGATTAACCGATTTTGGGATTTTGGACATACCCAGGGGGAGGTCAGACCGATAGAAATGGTCGCTTCAACTAATTTTACGGGCAGAATGGTTGAACCTAAGGATGCTTCAAATACATTTGTATATACCGAAATTCCGGTAAATCCTGAATATCCGCATGTGTTGGATTTGCGAAAGAAGCGATAAAGACATTTTATATGCCAACAACAAGTACAAGCTGGTTAAATAGTTATTGCACCAATTATGACAATGATGAATTGTACCTGCCCCAAAGAGGCTTAAAACCCTACTGGAAAAAACTTTTTAATGGATTTGAAAAGTTGGGTGCCTCAGGCTTGATGGCACGCCAAAAAGATATTGATTGGTTATTATCAGAAAATGGTGTAACGTATAACGTTTACAATGATCCAAAAGGGATGCACCGTCCCTGGAACCTGAACCTGATCCCCTTTTTACTACATGAAAAGGAATGGCAGACAGTGGAGGCCGGTCTGAAACAAAGGGCTGAGCTTTTAAACCTGGTCATGAAGGATGTTTACGGGGATCGCAACCTGATCAAAAACGGGATTATTCCCCATGAGGTCATCTACGGGCATCGCGGATTTTTACGGCAATGTGCGGGCATCACCTATAACACGGACAAACACCTCTCTATGTACGCCGCAGACCTTTCACGAGGTACAGATGGCAGGCTATGGGTGGTCAATGACCGTACGGAGGCACCTTCCGGTATGGGATATGCCCTCGAAAACAGATCTACGGCAAGCAGGATACTTCCCGAAATGTATTCCCGAATGAATGTAAAGCGGATTTCCGGGTTCTTTTATGAATTGAATCAATTGTTGGTGGATGCCTCCCCCGGGAAAAAGGAAAACCCAAATATTGTTATACTGACCCCCGGTTCACACAATGAAACCTATTTTGAACATGCCTATCTGGCCTCCTTCCTGGGGTATCCCCTGGTGCAGGGCAATGACCTTGTGGTCCGGGACGGTTTTTTATGGATGAAATCCCTGCAGGGCTTAAAACAGGTCGACGTGGTTTTGCGAAGGGTAGATGATGTCTATGCAGATCCATTGGAACTCAGGGAAGATTCCCAATTGGGAGTAGCCGGACTGTTAGACGTAGTTCGCAGAAAAAATGTATCCGTCATAAATCCGGTTAGCAGCGGTGTTCTGGAAAATCCAGGGCTTATGCCATTTATGCAGGCGATAGCCAAATACTTCCTCAACGAGCAACTTATACTACCTCAGATCGCCTCCTGGTGGTGCGGCCAGGAACGGGAAAAAAATTATGTGTTGCAAAATTTATCGCAATTGGTGGTTAAAAGGATTGATCGTACCAACAGGGAAAGCATTCACTTCGGCGAGTTTATGAGTACCCTGCAATTGGAAAATCTAAGAAATGAGATCCAATTGAGGCCATATCGGTTTGTAGCGCAGGAAAGAATCAATTTTTCAACGGCCCCTAACCTGGTAAAAGATACAATAGAGCCCAGAAATTTGGTGACCCGCGCATTTTGTATAGCCTCCGGTGAGAATTATAGTGTGATGCCAGGCGGCCTGGTGCGCGTGGCACCGGACAGGAAAACAATACGCGTCTCCAACCAACGGGGTGGTACCAGCAAGGACCTGTGGATCTTGGAGGATTCCCCCATCAAAGATGATTACAGTCGCGTTTGGCAAAAAAGATCCAATGCTTCTATGTCCGGACTGAACGACCTTCCAAGCCTTACCGCTGAAAATCTCTACTGGGCCGGTCGCTATGTAGGGCGGACCCTGGTAAATGCCCGGTTTATCCGGATGGTGATGCAACAAATGGCCCTGATGCAAAATAGGGAGGAAGCGCCTGATGCTGTTAAATTGCAGGTCCTTTTTAAGGCAGTCACCCATTTGACGGATACCTATCCCGGCTTCGTGGATAAGACAAAAAAAGGCAGGCGGGCCATGGAAAACCCTTATGAGGAAATGTTGTCTGTAATTCTGGACAAAGAAAGAACCGGGAGTTTGGCGCATACGATTGAGATGTTCAGCAATGCTTATTATTCCATTCGTAACCTTTGGTCATCCGATATGTGGCGTGTCTTTGAAAACATTCAAAAATTGTGGTATTCCTTTGCGGAAGGCCAGGACCGTTCCATCAACCGCATTTTGAAGGTACTGAACCAACTGATTACTCGATTGATCGCATTTATGGGGTTGATTGAAGAAAGTATCATGGTACAACAGGGGTTGCTGCTGTATTTTATCGGGCTGCAATTAGAACAAAGCATGCTGACTATTACCAAGTGCCGTTCCCTGCTGACCATAAAATATGACGAACAGGTAGAATACGATCTGCTGGAGTATTTATTGAAGAGTCATGAAAGCCTGAATATTTACCGCTACAGTTACCGGTCCTATATACGACTGGAACACGTACTGGATCTGGTGATGCTCGACCTGGAATACCCAAGGTCGCTGACGTTTATGCTCAACCGTCTTGAAAAAGATATCGCCCGCTTGCCACGTTCAAAAAGCAATAATCACGTAAGCGCTTACCAGAAGTATGTTTTTGATGCCTTCTCCAAATTACGGCTGGCAGAGTCTTCCACATTGTCCGGGACGACAACCGACACCGATGTGGTAAGGGAAGAATTAGACTCCTTACTGGCGAAACTCTCCGATTTGCTGTACAAGACATCCCAGTCGATTACCAGCACCTATTTCAATCATACCGATAAGCAAAAACAATTGGTGATTCAGTCCTTCCCCATATAGCAATGATCTTCAATGTTACGCATACGACCAAATATGAATATAATGCCCCGGTAAGCTATTGTCACAACATTGCCACTTTGAGGCCACGGGAATTACCGGGACAGCAATTGTTGGATTACAGTATTAAAATTTCCCCGCAACCCGCAGAGTTGTCAGAACGTGTCGATTTCTTTGGGAATTATATAACCCGCTTCTCTATCCAAACCGAACACAAGCTGCTAAAGGTACGCACGGACAGTAAAATTTTGAGGGATTATTCAAAGTACCATGAATCGTTCCATTCGCCCGCCTGTAAAGATGTGACACTTAATGGTGCCCGAGAAGTTATGAAGGGCATGGACCCGGATGTCCTGGAGGCCAAACAATATATTCTGGAGTCTATTTTCATTAAGCGTACCGGTGAAAACATCAGAAACTATGCTGAACTTTCATTTAATGAAAACAGATCAGTTTTTGATGCAAGCTATGAATTAATGCAGCGTATTTATACGGATTTTCAGTTTGTACCGGGGTTTACCAGTATTTCCACCCCGATCTGGGAGGTTATGGAGGAAAAAAAAGGCGTTTGCCAGGATTTTGCCCAGATTGCGATCGCCTGTGTTCGATCCGTAGGTCTCCCCGCTAGATATGTGAGCGGCTATATTGAGACTTTACCCCCCGAAGGAGAGGATAAGTTGGTTGGTGCCGATGCCTCTCATGCATGGTTCTCCGTTTTTATAGCCGGATTCGGATGGGTGGATTTTGACCCTACCAACAATCAAATTCCATCGGACCAACACCTGGTAGTAGGTTGGGGCAGGGATTATTATGATGTTCCGCCTTTGAAGGGGGTAGTATATGGTAGTGGCAAAAGCAAGCTTAAAGTAGCCGTGGATATCGTCCCGGCTGTTTAAACCTGCTCACGGAGATACTCCTTAACCCACAGGACCACACTCAATTTTCAATGGCATTTTCAAATAGGAATACCCCATTTTTATTGGCAATGACAATATCCATTTTATGGTCGCCATTCATATCCGCGACTGCAATATTGAGACCTGCCCCGGAATCCGTGTCGATTAAATGTTCTTTATAAAAAGGGGGCACCCCTGGTGTAAATTCAATCCAAAACAATAAAGGGTCATCGGCATCACCGGCATCCTTGCCGTTATGTGCCAAATATCGTTTTCCCGTGATATAATCGGTACGGCCGTCACCGTTTAAATCGGCCATGATGGAAGAATGGGTCTGGGAGGTAGTATTGCTGATCACATGGGTCGTAAAGTTTTGCCCTTCGAGTTGTTCATGCCACCAAACCCCGAGTTTGTGGGCCGAAGCACTTACCACATCATTTTTTCCATCACCATTGACGTCAAGTACCTGCATATGGGAACAAGGCTCACCCAGATTGGCGGGATGAAAGGGCCAATCCCCGGATTTTTTATCATTCTTTCCTTCGAACCATCCTTCAGGGATAACCACATCTTCAAATCCATCCATATTGATATCCCCTAAGCCGATCCCATGTGAATACCGTTCAGTTCCCGGGACATTTTCCCTACTCAATCCGAACCGCTTCCACGTGATGTCCCCTGCATTTAAAGGGGCCTGTAACCAAATTATCTGCTCTTTTTCCACATCTCCGCAAAGGATATCCTGCCTGCCATCTCCATCAATATCTAAAAATCCGGGGGATTCGTTGGAGATCCCCACAGTGTCAATAATAGGATGTCTTTTCCAGGTTTCTGACTTATTTTTTGGGTTTTCAAGCCAGAGGCCCGGCTTTCCCGGATAACCGACAATGACCACATCGTCCCAGCCATCCAGGTTGACATCCATAGCGGTATTCAGAAAAGATTCACTGTATTCCTCTCTCGGGTCGAATACCCTGGAAGGCCCCATTTGATGGCGATTCCAGGCAGGGGCTTCAAACCAATAATATCCGGCAATGATGTCCATTTGCCCGTCCTTGTTAAGATCCGCGACCGCAACACCTTCGGAAATAAAATCCCGGGTAAGAATGGATTTATTAAAGCCACCTACCACTTCCTTTTGGGCACAAGAAACCTGGATGATCAGGCATATTCCTCCCCAGATCATCCATTTACTACGCACATATCCTGCTGTTTTCATATTTGCCGAATTTTAAACCTATTTTCCTAAAATTGAATCTATCAGCATTTTATTGCCCCTGCCTGATTCAGTATTTTCCCCGCCCAACCTCCTTTGCAGTGCCTTCAGGGATTTTTTGGACGAGGCTGTGTTGATCTCCCCGACCCTTTGAATGGTATACCTCAAAAATGTCGGCATGGTTGAATTTTCCGCCATCTTCAGCAGACGGTCATGATCGACCATGGCGAGTGGTTCAGCAGCATACCAGAGCATTAAAGGGATGTTCTGATCCCCCACATCCTCGGTTCTGCGGACCAGGGCCCCACAGACTTCCCATCTTTTGTCAGGATCAAGGCGCATTATCCCGGAGATCAGATAAAGCCGTACCAATGCCGATGGATCCTTTTTGGCCATATTGATAAATTGGTCCAGCACTGCCTCAGATACTTTTTTGTTTTCCGCCAATAGCTGAATCGCCCAGCTCCTGATATATTCATCAGGGTGATCCAACAGCCCGCTTAAGTCCTCTTCTGTAAGCCCGTCCGTAACATGAAGGGTCCACAGTGCCCTGAGTTTACGGGTTACGTCCGGATGGTTGTGCAGGATATCTTTTAAGGCCCTGTGCACCTTGCCGTCAGGCCGCCGTTCCTGCAAAATAGTCCTGGCCTGCCTCACGTACCATTCGTTGGAATGCAGTTGAAAATTCACCAGTTCCTCATCCGAAGCCCCGTACAGATCTACCTGCACCCATCTATCATCTTTGTGGGTAATCTTAAAAATCCGGCCAAGGGTTTTATCGTGTACCTCCGGATTTGGACTATGACATTGGTTTTGATCATACCAGTCGATGGCAAATACAGACCCGGCAGGGTCATATTTAAAGTTGAGCCATTGAGACCAGGAGTCGTTCATCACCAGAAAGTCATTGTTATGTGTTGCGATATAGCCCGACCCCAACCTTGTCAGTTGATCATTGTTGAGTCTGGCACCGTTGATATTGTTCATAAAAATGGTATGTCGATATTTTTTGGGCCAGGTATCCGCACCCAAATAGATCATGGCACCGGCATGGGCATGGCCACCACCGGCAATGGCAGACCTGAAGTTGCCGGCATGCGGCCCCCTGTCTCCCACATAGTGCACATGGTCGGCTATGGTCTTAATGTCGTCATAGGTATAGGGGTTAAAGTGCTTTCCTCCCTGCCGTTGATAGCGTGCGCCTTGTATCACATGGTACATATGTGGAATAACACAGACGGTAATGAATGGGTGGCCATAGTCATTGAAATCGATTCCCCACGGATTGCTGGTCCCTTCCGAATAGACTTCAAACTCATGCCTTAAGGGGTGGTATCTCCAAACCGCAGCATTCAATTTTATCCTTTCGCCCTCCGGAGCCCCTGGTTTTCCAACATTGGAATGCGTGAAAACGCCGTGCACCCCGTATAGCCATCCGTCTGGTCCCCACCTCAGATTGTTGAGCACTTCATGGGTGTCATCGAGTCCCCAGCCGTCCAATAATATTTGAGGCGGTCCCGAAGGCTTGTCATTTTCCGCATCCATGGGAATAAACAGCAGGTAGGGGGCAGCTCCGACCCAGACGCCTCCCATGCCGACTTCTATGCCGCTTGCCAGATTCAATCCCTCTGTAAATACTTTTCTTTTATCCAGGGTGCCATCTCCATTGGTATCCTCAAAAATCAGAATACGGTCTTTTCCCTTTCCTTCCTCTGCCGGTACGGGATACGTATGACCCTCCACGACCCAAAGTCTTCCACGGGCATCCATTGTAAAACTTATGGGGCGCACCACTTCGGGTTCTGACGCCGCTAGGGTAATCTTAAAATCCTCAGGTAACGTCATGGCTGTGGCAGCCTTTGCCCCGGACAGCCCCGAATTGACCACCGGATCCAGGGGAGGGAGGACAATGATTTCTTCCTGTCGCAGTTCATTGGGGAAATGGGGACGGACAGGATAGAACAAAAAATCATCAAAATTAATATGTGCCCATGGATCGTCGCTTATATAAGGAATAGTGGAAATTCCCGTTTCATTGTCAATCACCCTGATAAAGATCTCCTGCTCCATATGATCGCTCAGATCAAGCACCACAGGCTGCATGGTTACCCGGCCCTGTCCGGTGGATGTATAAATGATCTCATTGGTTTTGGCCAGGACGACCTCTACCCTGGTATCTGTAAGCGCCCCTCCGGACACCAGGAAGGAAGCAAAGGGATGGGTAACTTCAAAGGGAATTGAGCTAAGTGTTCCCTTCAGCTTAAAGTTGGCGGTCCCTCCACTGCTCAGAAAGTAATCCCCGTCAAAGCCAACGCGGGCGTCCTGATCATGAACGGGAGAGGATCTGCTGAATAATGGGCTCTTAAAAGCATCGCCCTCAGCCGTCCAATCGCTTAAATTGCCTCTTTCAAAACCTACGTTGACCGGCCTGCCATTCTTCATGGGCACCACTCCGGGAATTACAGGAGGTGCAATAGCTCCTTCAACCAATTCAAATTTACCTACCATTCCTGCGGCACGATGTCCGGGTATTGTACAATAATAAGTGTCATCACTCTCCGCCCAGAAGGCAATACTGGTGCTGGACCCTTTTTCAAGCAATGTCCTGCTTTTTATACCAAGGGATTCCATCGCAACGTCATGGGTCATAGTTTCACCATTTGTAATGGTGATGCGTACGCGATCTCCTTTATTGGCCTGTAGGGTGGGGTTCCTTGTACCATCCAGGGCAAAGTACCCGAGCATACTGGCTTCAAGATAGTATTCATGGTCGATGATGGTAGAATCGCGCACCGGTGCCGCTGTTTCAACACGTTTATTTTTTGCCTCAGGGCGGCAGGAAGTTCCCGGGGAACCAAGTAAGAGCATTGAAACAGAAAACAAAAAGTATTTTTTCATTAGGGTTGTTCTGACGATGTATGTTGGTATGGGTCTTTGCCGTTTTCGTTTTCGTTTCTATTGCTAAATACACACTGCCAGCTGCACTTTTTCACGGCTGCAGGTGAATTCAATTTTAAAGTACGACATTTTACAGCATTGCGCAAAGAGATGGTTCGTTTGATCTTCCGGCAGGCCTCAGGGATAGCTGTACGTCTTCAAAGGAAATTGTACTGGCCCAGTCCAAAGTTTAGTCATAGTTTCAACTTTTGAATGCTATTTTTTCTGGGTTATTCCGTATTGCTGGTCTTATTTAATTATTCTTTGTCTGCTGGCAGTTATATTAGTTTACACCAGCGACCGCTAGTCCGTGACTAGTGGTTACATAAAAAAACAAACAGAGTAAGAATTAAACCAAAACCACTCATTAATTTGGATGGTTTTTTTACTTTAAGAAGCATGTGGAAATTACTAAGTTTAGGGCCGCAAGCCTGGGACTTGCGGCAGCTAGGGGAGATCCACCTAATCAAAAG
The DNA here is from genome assembly GCA_035312365.1 of Eudoraea sp. GTDB lineage: Bacteria > Bacteroidota > Bacteroidia > Flavobacteriales > Flavobacteriaceae > JAFMPW01. The sequence goes on from DATGCB010000056.1 coordinate 26,803, forward strand.
TAAGTTGCTCGTAAACCAAACATAATTACGAAATTTCAAATAAGGGATAGGTTATGCGCATACAGGCTTTTAAAATTACAGATGAAGGCACTGTCCGGATAATTGAATCGTATGTGGTAGTACCAGTAAGCACAATTTTCACATAGCCAATTATCGAGATTATTTAGTCCTAGATTCCTGGAGGAACTTTTTCAAGTAACTTTCAACCTTTTCCGGGCATTCCAAATATGAGAAATGACCACAATCCTCTAATACAACCAGTTCAGCGGTCGGTAAAGCATTTGCAATATGCTCGGCCAAGCTAATCGGAAAGAAATCTTGGTCACCCGTAATTAATAACGTGGGGATTTGTAGCTTTCCTAACCTGGGTAAAAGGTCATAGTCCGGCCTCTGCCAGGTATCGTGCAAGAGTTGGTCTTCCACGGCACGAGCTTTTAGAATACCTTCCTTTCCCTGCCGCTGAAATCCCTTGGCCATCCTGTTCATCAGGGATTCATAATCTACATCACGCATGAGTGCTGGCCGGAAGTGTATCCGATAGCGTGCCGTAACGGTATCGGGATCTCCTTCCTTATATGCACTGCTTTCCATGATAGCCAGCTGTCGCCGATCTAAAGAGTCGCCCAATTTTTCCAAATAAGTGTTGAAAGCTGTGGTGACATCATTGGTGGATGCAGGTGCAGGGTTCATCAGAATGAGGTGGGATACTCTTTCAGTGTATTGAATCGCGTATTCCAAAGCAAGCACAACTCCCCATGAATGACCTATAAGGATCATGGAATCCAACCCAAAGTGTTTTCGAACACTATCAATATCGTTTATATCAGATGCCAGGGTTACATCCTGCGGACTTACACCATATGCAGATTGGCCTCGCCCGAGTTGATCATAATATATCAGGTGGAAAATATCCTTAAATTGATCAAATTCGGGAAGAAGATAGGAGTGATCAAAATCAGGACCACCGTGAAGAACTATAGCAGGGATGCCTTGACCTAAAGACCGTGAGTACAGTGATCCATTCTTGACAGCGATCTTACTTTCAACTGGTATATTGGTTGTAGGAGTCCCTTGTGCTGATGTGCTGAACGACAACACCAACATCCCTACTGCGACTGTAAAAATGTGCGTTAAAAAAAGATTTTGTCCAGGCATTATTTCATATTCCCATTTAGTTGCTGTGCGATAAACCCAAGAAACAATCTAAGGCAACAATAATTTTACTATTTGGTTCATAATCCATTAAATATCAACTTTATACTAATCTACGAATACTCTTATAATAATGAAAATAAAACCGTTTGGAATTACTATTTATAAATCGACCTTCGCTGACTTTGGAAAATGATAGTTTCTGTTTTACCCTTATATGTGATGAACATCTTTCAGTCATGGCTTACACCTAATTACTCCATTACTATTATAGCCTCCCCGTCCGTTACCGCTCCTCTGTGACTAGTGGTTACATAAAAAAACAAACAGAGTAAGAATTAAACCAAAACCACTCATTAATTTGGATGGTTTTTTTACTTTAAGAAGCATGTGGAAATTACAAAGTTTAGGGCCGCAAGCCTGGGACTTGCGGCAGCTAGGGGTTTTGAGGGAAAGAGTCTTCATATAGTCAATGGTAATGTGGTTATGATATTGAAAAACTCAAGATATACGACGCCTGATGGGCAGGAAAAACCCCTAATTCAAGGAAAAATCCAGATACAAAGTGAAGCTGCAGAGGTATTTTACAAAGATATCCGTATTCAAGGTTTGAATGAGATGCCGAAAATATATAAAAAGTTATTCATCGATTAATTTTGTCCGATTTAATGGCATATGGAAAGTCTTTTCATCGTAATTTCGATACTAATCACCTAAAATTCATTAGTTTAGCTTCATATTAATCCTGATGATTAACTTTTCATTGGCGGCATCACAATTGCCGGGGGATAAGATAGAGAAAAAGTACATATACAACCAAACCTCCTGTCAGCTTATAAAGACATTGCCTTTTCATTTCGAAATTCCCAATAAAAAGGGTCCGGGGGGATTTTAAACAAACAATATAATATTTAATAACAATCAAATCAATTATGAGACATACAACTAGTTTCCTTGCTTTTATTCTATTACTCAGCATTATAACCAGTGTTCAGGCACAATTACCCGTTAAGCCGCTTGCGGCACAAGTGGAATTATTGAAAAGTGATAATCCAAAATATGCCGCAAACAAAAAACTTGTTTATGATATGTGGCGGGAGTTCTTAGAAGCCGGGCATATGGAAGTGGCAGAAAAGTATTTTGCTGAAACCTATATGCAACATAACCCCAATGCTCCAACTGGCAGAAAAGCTTTAGTAGAGTTCTTTTCCAAGTGGGCAAAACCACAAACTGTATCTGACACGATTAAAAGTAAGGTTGTTGCGATTGTTGCGGAAGAAGATTTAGTGGTAATAAGTTTCGTAAGTGAGAGAACCGATCCGAATGACCCGGAAAAGAAGTACACGACCACATGGTTTGACATGTTCCGAATTGAAAATGGTAAAATTGCTGAACATTGGGATTCTGCAGAAAAAATGAAACTTGATTGAGATCATATTCCTATCGATGCCAACTAAAAATTATCTGCTACCAACATTTTGTATGGTACATGAAGGTTTCAGTGGTTTGACCACCGCTACCGCTCCTCTGTGACTAGTGGTTACATAAAAAAACAAACAGAGGAAGAATTAAACCAAAACCACTCATTAATTTGGATGGGTTTTTTACTTTAAGAAGCATGTGGAAATTATTAAGTTAGGGCCGCAAGACTGGAGACTTGCGGCAGCGGTGGACCTTTGACAGAGAGGGGCCGGATGGTGGGGTGGCATCCCACCATGCGGGATTAACTCACTTCATTCGTTTTTCCCCCGCTACCGCTAGTCAGTGACTAGTGGTTACACAAAAAAACAGACGGAGTAAGAATCAAATCAAAAAATCCATTACTGGGGTAATGGACCTTCTGCTTGTAGTGACCTCGGCGGGGACCGAACGATCGTCAAAGGTCCGGTGGACCTTTGACAGTGAGGGGCCAGATGGTGCGCTGGCATCCCGCCATGCGGGATTAACTCACTTCATTCGTTTTTCCCTTGATTTCCCCTTTGCAAATAGAAACTCCATGGCTTTGCCATGCTTTTTTAATTTAACTTCAAGATCGGAAAGCCTGGGCTTCCCGTCTTTCCGTAAATCAAAAAATCCATTACTGGGGTAATGGACCTTCTGCTTGTAGTGACCTCGGCGGGATTCAAACCCACAACCTTCTGAGCCGTAATCAGATGCGCTATTCAGTTGCGCCACGAGGCCGGTTTT
>DATGCB010000057.1:0-4189 GCA_035312365.1 Eudoraea sp.
GTATAGGTCTCACTTTCAAAAGGCAGATAGTATTCCTCAGTTCCATCCCATCGAATGATTTTCAACTGGTTCAGGCCATTATTTCGTTCGGAGATCACATAATACTCCTTAAAAATATCGATATCTTCCAGTAACACATCCTTCCTGTGACCGATAAATTCCTTCCAGTGTTCCGAAGAAGTCCGGCCCTCTTTGGTTTTCATGAGTTTAAAATTTTTGGCCCCGTCTTTATTCGTTAGAATATAAAAATGTCGGCCATAATGTGATATGTTGTATTCCAGCCCCCTTGTCCTTGGTGAGAAGATCGTAAATGTTCCATCCGGATCCCCGGCATTTAATATGCGGTATTCCGTCGTCAGCGTGCTGTACGAGCCTATGACAAGGTATTTTTTGGATTTTGTTTTATAAACGAAGATGCTGAAGGTCTCATCCTCTTCATGATAAACCAATTCATCGGATGTAGCCGGAGTACCGAGCCTGTGTTTGTAGATTTTATCCGCACGCAGGGTAACGGTGTCCTTTTTGCTGTAAAAAAGGGTTTTGTTGTCATTGGCCCAGACGGAACCTCCGGTGGTGTTTTCTATTTTATCCGGAAGTACCTCTCCGGTTTCCAGGTCCTTAATTTGAATGGTGTATTTACGGCGGGAGACCGTATCTATACCAAAAGCCGCCAGTTTGTTGTCCGTACTTACCGAAATCCCCCCGAGGTTAAAGAACTCATGGCCCTCTGCCAACTCATTGCAGTTAAACATGATTTCTTCCACGGCCTCAAGACTTCCCTTTTTCCTCGCGTAGATAGGGTATTCCCTGCCGGTTTCATATCTGGTAAGGTACCAGAAGCCGTTCTTTTTGTAGGGCACCGAGGAATCATCTTCCTTTATCCGTCCCTTCATTTCTTCAAATAAATCCTTTTGAAAATCTTTTGTGTGAGCCGTTAAAGTGTCGTAATATTCATTTTCCCTTTCCAGGTACCTGAGTACTTCCTCATTATTCCTGTTCTTAAGCCAATAATAATTATCGACCCGTACATCTCCGTGTTTTTCTAGTTTCTCCGGAATTTTTTTGGCCACAGGAGGCTCAACAGTGATCATGCGCATGTTTTGGTTTTGGCAGGAGACGGCAAAAATAAGACTAAATAGAAGAACCACTATACTTTTTGTAAATGGGATCATGAAAAGTTTGTTTACAAACACAATTTAGTAATTTAGGCCCCATAATATTAAAATTTTTAAACATGTTTGGAGATTTAATGGGAATGATGGGCAAATTGAAGGAAACCCGGGAAAAAATAAAGGCGACAAAAGATCGATTGCATTCTGTGACGCTGACAGAAGAATCGGCTGATGCCTTGTTAGGTGTGACTATCACCGCAAACCGCGAATTGAAGTCCCTGAATATAGACGAGCGTCTGCTGAAGGATAAGGAACAATTGGAAGATTATTTGATACGTACCATAAATAAGGCAATATCGAAAGCCACAGAGATTCAGGAAGCAGAACTGGCAGCGGTTGCCAGGGAGGGAATGCCTGATATTCCTGGCCTGGACTCGCTACTCAAATAACTCCCTGATGCGTCATTTGCTTCTTTGGCAATAATCCCACCTCCCACATGATGAGATACTTCCTGATTTTAGCGCTTTCCCTGATCCTGGCTTCGCCGGTAGAAAATACGCAGCTTTCCCGTAATCCCTGGCTTACGGACTATCATACGGCGGTTTCCGAGTCGAAAATGACCGGCAGGCATATCCTGATCTATTTTACGGGGAGCGACTGGTGTGCCCCTTGCAGGAAGCTTAAACAAGACTTGTTTGAAACCGAAGCATTTAAGGCCTTATCCCAGGATTATGTACTCCTGTATATCGATATCCCTGTGAACAAAGATCTGATATCTTCAGCCCAGTTGGCACACAATAAAGCCTTACTTCCTAAATTCAACAGTAAAGGTGTTTTTCCCTTACTGAAAGTCTTGACTTCCGGCGAAAAGGAATTGGGGGAAGTTGCCGGATATGATATGAATGGGAAGATAGACCCATATCTCAGCCTGCTGCGGCAGAACAGGTAAAAAAGACCGCCCGAACTGGAGTTGGCCTCCGGAAGATCTTTGAAATATTTAACATAAAAAGGGCTTCACATCCGAATGGGTAGAAGCCCTTTTTTTGGTTGGTTAGTATGTATGATAAGTTTTAATTGCCCTTAGTTACGGGACCCGGGATGCAAATATGCTAAACATTGCTTCCAACAAACCTCGATAAACCGGTTCAATATACTAAAAAATCTTAAATGGTGTCCAATGGTATTATTTCTAAAATTATATTAATTTTAGGAAAAGCTGTGATGATATGATTGAGATCGTGAGGGGAGGCAACAAGGCCTATCGGTTTAAGATTAATACCAGTGACGGGCATACACTGTTGAACAGCATTGACTTTAGCAGTGAAGAGGAAATTCATAATACCATCAAAAACTTAAATCCCCTTTTGGACAAGCAAAATATATTCCAGCGGAGAACAGATCACAGTGGTAAGTTTTTGTTCATGTTGAGGGATGCCAGTGGTAAGGTAATTGGCAACAGTCTGCTCTATAGTTCAGAGGCAGGTATGGAAAATGGTATTAAAAATCTTAAAAACCGGATTGCTTCAATTTACAACCAGAATACCCTATAGCTCCCTCAATACCGCCAGCATCATCCTGTGCATATCATCTGTATAATCGAGATGCGTCACCATGCGAAGTTTCCCCTGGCCCATCCCGATCATATGGATATCTCTTTCTGCCAGTTTTAGTACAAATTGCTCAGCGGTAAGTACCCTTTCGTCGATTTCGAAAATAATAATATTCGTTTCAACAGCTTCTATGTTTTTAACCATGGGGAGTTGCTGCAAAGCACGGCCAAGTTCCCTGGCCCTGCCATGGTCTTCAGCAAGCCGGTCAATGTGATGATCCAGGGCATAAATACCGGCAGCAGCCAAATAACCCGCCTGGCGCATACCGCCTCCAAGTATTTTTCGTATCCGGAGGGCATTGTCAATCATTTTTTTATCTCCTGCCAAAACAGATCCAACGGGACACCCCAGCCCCTTGCTCAAACATATGCTGATGGTATCGAAAAGCGATCCGTATTGCGCCGGGGACTCTTTTTTTTCAACGAGGGCATTCCATAGCCTGGCGCCATCCAGATGGTAGGCCAGGCCGTGACTGTCACAAACGGCCTTTATCCGCTGTAATTCTTTAAAATCCCAACAGGCGCCACCGCCCTTGTTTGTCGTATTTTCTATACAGACCAGGGAAGTTCGGGGACTGTGATAAAAATCGGGAGGGTTGATGGCAGCCTCCACCTGCTCCGCGGTCATCATCCCTCTGTGACCATCCACTAATTTACAGGATACCCCACTGTTGAAGCTGACCCCGCCGCCCTCGTAATTGAACACGTGGGCATATTTGTCACAAATAAGCTGATCTCCCGGATTCGTATGCAACTTTATAGCTGTCTGGTTAGTCATGGTACCGCTGGGAAAAAAAAGGGCGGATTCCTTCCTGAAGAGTGCAGCCACCTTTGCCTCGAGGGCATTGACCGAAGGATCTTCCTTAAAGACATCATCCCCGACCTCCGCAGCCATCATTGCCCGAAGCATCCCGTCTGTGGGTTTGGTTACCGTGTCGCTGATAAGGTTTATTTTCAAAAGGGTATTGCGTTACTTATTCCACATCTTTGCCCGGTGTCAACCCTGTAAGGCTTCCTGTAAAGGCCTTAGTACATGCATTCCAACCCTATTGGGGAACCATCCGGTATTTTAGGAGAGGGAACTACTTTAAATTGTTCCGGAAATTTATAAAAATCAGTTATTCTCCTGGCTATTTCGGCCCTATTGGGATCTCCCGGTACTTCAGGGCCAATCCCGGCCAGCAGGGTCCTTAAATGGTGATTTGCAATGGCATTAACCTGCGGATGTACGCCATCATTCCCCGCCAAATTCATCAGATGATACAGTACCCTGAAGTTAATGGACCGCTGTATTTCTTTAAGGTAATCATCCTTATGGTTCCGATGGAAGGTACTCTGGATCATCTTATCCAAAACTTCCGGTAATCCGAGCTGATTCTGGTCCAGGCCTTTTTGCTGTATCAATCTCGAAGCCCTTTCGGGATGCAGCAGCCATCCCAGTGTCATATCAGATGCCGTTTCGGCAGCC
>DATGCB010000058.1:0-8212 GCA_035312365.1 Eudoraea sp.
TCCTGTTGGGTTCATTGTCGAGACTTGGCCCTACAATTATGATGACGCCCAGCCAAAATACCAACACTCCGATATTGATGAAATTCAGTAAAAATCCCTTTACGAAAAGACTTAAATAATCCCCCCCTCTTGTCCTTACCTGGTGCTCTTCTTTCTTTACATCCTTTTTAAAGAACGTGGTGATCCCATAGACGAGGAGGATGACCCCTCCAAAAACGTATAGGCCAGGTTGGTTGCTTAAATTTTCCAGCAACTGGAAACTACTGAAATAAGCGATGGTAAGGAAAAGTATATCTGCAATAATAACCCCGAGATCAAAAAATAACCCTGCCCTGAAACCCTTGGTTGCACTAGTCTCCAATAGTACAAAAAAAACAGGCCCGATCATAAAGCTTAATAAAAAGCCCAATGGAATAGCTGCCTGTACATCTTCTAACATGGAGTCTTATTTCCCGTTTACATCCTTTTTATTTTACCCCCGAACACTGTTTTTTCATCCATTTTGGCAGGATCTCCGTAAACCAGTACTTCGCCTCCGGCCTTGACGGTGGCTTTTACATAATCCGTGGCAAAAATCTCTGCGGTGGATCCGGCATTTACGTTCACGGTGGTAAATTTTGTTTTGAATTCCTTCCCTTTATAAATACCCCCGGTATTGATAGCCACGTCCTGATTATGCGATGAGCCCGTAGCGGTAATGATACCCCCTGAAACTGATTTTATGAGGAGTTGTTCTACCTTTGCGCCAATTAACACCTCTCCGCCTTCCTGCGCTTTTAATTCGAGAACATCTTGTTTAATAACCTCTTGAGAACTTATCCTGGCATCTTCATTGACATCGATAACCACTAAAACATCTGAATAATACAAATCGACGAAAGTGCGGTAACCACTAAAGATTTTATCGATCTCCATGCGTAGTTTTAATACCCCGGAATTATTAACAATCGCCACCTTTTTGGTGTTGGCACCGGTAATTACAGCCCTATTCCTATCCGATTTTATCAGATTCACAGAGATTCCGTCAAATGCCTTTACCTCTGTAAATGACTGCAAATCATGGGTGATTTTTTCCTCCTGAGACCAGATATTAGGTGTTCCACATACCAGAAACACCAGCAACAACAAATGTTTCATACTATTGGTTTTTAGGTTGTGCCTTTGTGCAACATACAAATTCCATTCCAGGATCAAATGGCTATACGGACTTTCCTAGCAGGGTAAAGTCCAAATGTCTTTTAATTAAATCCGTATCCTTTACCATCACCCGAACTTCGTCGCCCAATTGATACATTTTACGGGTACGTTCCCCAATAATGGCATATTGTCTTTCATCAAAGGTATAATAATCATCTTTTATATCCTTAATCCTGACCATCCCCTCGCATTTGTTCTCTATGATTTCAACGTAGATACCCCATTCCGTAACCCCGGAGATAACCCCGACAAATTCCATGTCCCTATGATCCTGCATAAATTTGATCTGCATATATTTTACCGAATCGCGTTCCGCATTGGCCGCGAGGTTTTCCATGTTGGAAGAGTGCTTGCATTTTTCTTCAAAGATTTCGGCTTTAGGTGGTTTTCCCCCATCTAAATAGTGCTGTAAGAGCCGGTGGACCATAACGTCAGGATAACGTCTGATAGGAGATGTAAAATGGGTATAATATTTAAATGCCAGGCCGTAATGCCCAATATTGTCCGTGGTATAAATGGCCTTACTCATGCTCCTTATAGCCAGGGTATCCACTAAATTCTGCTCTTTCTGACCCTTGACGTCCTCCAGGAGCTTATTAAGGGACTCGCTGATCGCCTTTTTGTTTTTAAAGTCGATCTTATGCCCAAAACGTGAAATAATGCTGTTTAAAGCGATCAGCTTTTCTTCATCGGGTTCGTCATGAACCCTGTAAACAAAGGTTTTTACAGGATTTTGTTTGCCTATAAACTCCGCCACCTTTCTGTTGGCAAGTAACATGAATTCCTCAATTAGTTTATTCGCGTCTTTTGCTTCCTTAAAATAAACACTTTGAGGCTCATTTGATTCATTCAGGTGGAACTTTACTTCCACTTTATCAAACGTAATGGCTCCCGCCTGCATCCGATCTGCGCGCAAAATCCCCGCAAGCCTGTTTAAACTTAATGTTGCTTGCGTAATTTCATCGGAGACCGTATATGAAGACCCCCTGATTGAAATATCATCCGGGATAGTGCCGCTTTGTGTTTCAATAATATGCTGGGCCTCCTCGTAGGCAAAACGTTCGTTGGAGTTAATTACGGTTCGTCCAAACCATTGGTTCCTGACCACAGCGTTCCTATCCAGTTCAAATACCACGGAAAAAGTGTATTTTTCTTCGTTTGGCCTTAATGAACAGGCGTTGTTAGATAATACCTCTGGTAACATAGGAACCACCCTGTCTACAAGATAGACAGAGGTAGCCCGATCATAGGCTTCATTGTCCAACATGGTATCCGGTGTGAGATAATGGGATACGTCTGCTATATGAATGCCAATTTCGTAATTGTTGTTTGGCAATATCTCAAATGAAAGTGCGTCATCAAAATCCTTGGCATCCCGAGGGTCTATTGTAAAAGTGAGGGTGTTTCTCATATCCCTCCTCCCGGTAATTTCTTCCGGCTTAATTGAGGTGTCTATGGAATTTGCAAATCGTTCTACCTCAAGGGGGAATTCGTAGGGAAGGCCATATTCGGCGAGGATAGAGTGGATCTCGGTATTGTGTTCTCCCGGTTTACCAAGTACTTCCAATATCTCACCAGAGGGAGAATCCGAATTTTCGGGCCATTCTGTTATTTTAACAACCACTTTTTCTCCGTGCTCAGCCTTCCCTGTTTTTTGGATTGGAATAAATATATCCGTATACATCCTGAAATCAGTAGGCCGTACAAAAGCAAACGTCTTTTGCAGGTCCACAATTCCAACGAAGGTGTCTTTCTTTCGCTCAACAACCCTCACAATTTCACCTTCCATTTTTTTGGAATTCCTTTTTGGAAAAACAACGAGTTCTACAATATCGCCGTGAAAAGCCTTTTTTAATTTGTTATAAGGTACAAATACGTCGTCATCAACTCCATCAATAACCACATAGGCGTTGCCCCTGGCGGTAATTTCTACCCGTCCGGTACTTGCATCCATGGAGGAAACAGCTTTGTATTTACCCTTCCCTTCTTCCAGAATACGTTTGGCAGCTTTTAATTGTCCGAGGCGTTTTATGAGTAAATTTCTTCCTTCTGTATCGGTTATCTCTAATTTGGAAGCTATTTGTTTGTAGTTCAGGCTTTTTTTATTCTCCTTTTCAAGAACCGTAAAAATACCTTTGGTAATTTCGTTATTTCTATGACTTTTTTTTCGCTTATGCTTCTTTGACATTCATTTTTATTTGGGTGGAAAATTACGAATTATAATCCATTACAGTCTTTATCCCCCTCTATCTTTAAATTCGGACAAACTAATTGTTATCAACATATAATATAATAGTGACATATTTTTCTTTTAATATAAAAATTAATAGAGGCTTATGATAGGTTGTTGATATCGGGAATAAAAGTTTGGTGTTAAAATTGTTTTAAACATAAAGAATTACTTGTTGACATTTTATTATTATGTGTTTTCTTTAGCAATCAGTAATTTATGTTTTTTATCAACCTGTATTCATAACGTCTATCAACGAATTATTTTGATAAATAATCAATAGGGAAATGTTAGCTCTTAAAAGATTTGGGTTGATATCTTCTTACTAAATAGTATAAAGTTTATTTCGGTTTCCGGACATAGTTTTGTAAAGGGAATTTTTTGAGAGAACGTAAAATATAGTAGTGAAAGTTTATCAGTGAACTATTAACAAAAGGACAAAAAGATAACTGTTTCATATTGAAGCAACTGAATTTTTTACAGGGGCGTTTTGTTGATAAGCTTTTCAATTCAAAATAATAAAGGTATTTGTATCTTTGAGTAACCAGAAACCTTATGTATCATGAAAATAGCAATAGGCAATGATCACGCAGGCACGGAATACAAACTTGCCGTAATAGGATTATTAAAATCCATGAAAATAGAGGTGGTGAATTTCGGAACGGATGGTACAGACAGTGTGGATTATGCTGATTTTGTTCATCCTGTTGCGGACGCTGTTGAGAAAGGAACGGTTGATATTGGGATAATTATTTGTGGAAGCGGCAATGGTGCTTCCATGACGGCAAACAAACATCAAAAAGTCAGGGCCGCCCTATGCTGGAATAAGGAAATTGTAGCGCTGGCAAGGGAGCACAATGATGCGAACGTGCTCAGTCTTCCTGCCCGTTTTATTGCTTTACCTCAGGCACTTGAGATGGTAAAGACATTTTTAGATACACCTTTTGCAGGGGGCAGACATGAAAGACGTGTTGAAAAAATACCCTGTATTTAAAACGTTTCCCTTTACACCTTTTTATCGATCCGGGTTATGCAGAGGGCCTAAAAGTGTCCAGAATTATCAGGCAGATGATTGTATGGGACACCCATGATGCGTTAGTAGTATTCATCCCGGACTTAAAGGGCGGAATCCTATATGTTACATAGTTCTACGGTTTAATAAATATTCGGAGGAGCGGTACCATGACTATTGAAGTAAAAAAATTTGAGGCCCTGAGCGTAGATGAGCTCTACGCTATATTACAATTGCGGGCCGATGTTTTTGTGGTTGAACAACGATGCGCCTATCAGGACCTCGATGGAAAAGACCAAAAGGCGCTTCATATCATTGGAACCAAAAACACGAAGGTTGTCGCCTATACCCGGATTTTTAAACCGGGCGGGAACACCCTTAAATGCATTATTGGCCGGGTAGTCGTACGGGATTCGGAACGAAGCCATGGGTACGGCAGAATGATTATGAGGGCTTCAATAGAGGCTGTAAATTCTTATTTTAAGGATACAACCGTACAACTCTCTGCCCAATCTTATTTACGAAAATTCTATAAATCATTAGGGTTCCGGGAAGTAGGAGAGGAGTACCTCGAGGATGGGATCCCTCATATTAAAATGATACTGAGCGACTGATACAGGGTACTTAAAATTGTTTTGCCGGATCGCTTATATTAATTTATAGTATGCCTATCTCAGATTCGAATTGGGGTTTTGTTGGTGAGGTTGATGTCCTCTAACATGGTATCGGTAAATTTGTAGTGCCCGCGGGTGGTAATGATTCTGAAACGATTCGATTTTAACCTGCTCAGGGTATCAAGGAACAACCATTTGGATTTCAGCAATCTCGGGTTATCCGATTTAAGGCTGATGTCAAAAAAATACTTTCTTCCGTCTTTTTTGGCTACAATGTCCGGGGTAACAGACACACCATTGCTCTTTTTCACAAAGGATTTTGGGGCCTCATACCCCTCAAGATCTGCCTTTATATCCCGAAACCCTCTTGCTTCCAGGTGGTTGATAGATTTCTCTAAGAATGCGGCGTTTTCTACTTTGTCTGATTTTATCATAACCTACAATATAACAAAATAAAAGACAAAAGCAAATTTTAAGCGCTGATTAACAGGACTTTATGCTAAATGATGACAATTTTTCACGAAAAGGAGCGAATTTTACCGGATTCGCTCCTATTTCTAATGTAATAACAAAATTGAGCTCAATCGAAAATGGATGCTAAATGATCGTCGTCCGGACGTCTTTTTTGGCTTAAAAGGCTGGTGACAAAATAGGTGAGCAAGGCGATGAGGAAAGCCGGAATGACTTCATGGATATCCTCCAATCCCGCATAGTTGAACCGGAAACCAAATCGCCAAACAATATTGGTCATCATACCCATGATCATGGAAGTTATTGCCCCAAGGTCTGTGCCCCATTTTAAATATAGGCCGCCAAAGATTGCCGGAAAAAAACTTGCGGCAAATACAGCACCGGCAAAAGCAGTCAGTTCCACAATCCCGGCCATTGGATATAAGGTAAGGATATAAACCAAAATACAGTAAATCGCCATGAATTGTTTGGTCCTGGGAATAATTTTAGATTCCTGCATTGGCCGGGCAACATGCCAGATGTCCTTAACAAATGCGGTGCCTATAATGATAATAACGGATGCAAGGGAAGACATCCCTGCCGCAAAGAGCCCGGCGACACAAATCCCGCTCACCAATTTATTATCAAACTTGTTCAGCATAAACCCAATGACCTCATCCGTATTATTAATGAGGTAAGTGGCCTCTTCTGCGGAGGCCATCCCGTGGACCAGGGCGCCTAACCCCATAACACACACCAGGGATATACCCAGGAAAACAGGGGTCCATATCATTGCAAAGCGCATGCTCTTTGCATTGTCAATCGAATAGAAGCGGATGAGATTTTTAGGCTCAGATATTTGCTTCATGCCAATGGCAAGCCCTATTCCTAAAATGTAAAGAAAGGACACCAACTCTCCAAAAACAACGAGGCCCGAACCTATTGGCCTGCCTGAGGAAGTTAGATGATCTGTGTTGCGCAGGCTATCCATCAGCTCCTCCGTTCCCCCTGCGTAAATAAATGGCAGCAACAGCATCAATATCGCTACTCCAAACATAATAATACCCTGAATGGCATCGGTCCACAATACACTATACATACCGCCCCATATCGTATATGCACAGGTAATAAAGATAATGGCAAAGGCCCCGTACTCATACGGAATATCCAGGACTGAAGTCAATACATGGGCGCAACCCTTAGCAATACCAATCATATACCACAAGGTTGCAAAGAGAATAATACAGGCAGACAATACCCGGATGCTTTGGGCCAGATTACTCTTATACCTGAGGTGAAAATAATCCGGGATAGTAAAAGATCTTAAACGGGCGGTCTGAAAGCGCATTCGGGGTCCCAGCAGCTGCCAGGAAACAATACAGAACAGGGTCCAGATGAGTCCCATCCACGCCCATGAAAGTCCGTATTGAAATGATTTCCCCGCCTGCCCGATATACGTGTTGGTGCTGGCCGAGGTAGAGAAAAAGGCCAGGGAAATGACCCACCCGGGAATTTCCCGTTTGGCCAAGTAATAACCTTCCACCCCCTGGGAAGCCCTCTTTTTAAAATACCAGCCGATGTATAAACACCCACCTACATAAAGCCCTGTCAGGATAAGAGTTACATAATGTTCGCTGATATAATCCATTCCTAATGTTCGGGCTGATGGTCACTTTTATCCACGGTAATTTTCCGTTTTAGTACCAAAACGGCATTGATAATAACCACAATGAGCATCCCGATATAAGGAAATGCAGTAAGGAAGTCCATAGTTTCCGGTTAACGGTATAAAGGTAATACATCCCTGTACAACCACGTCAGTATTAATTGCTTCGCTAATACAAAAGAAGGACGATTCCTTCTAATCGCCAAACATCTGCTTTAATTCATTTTTGGTTACTTTCCCAAGGACATTCCTGGGAAGCTCATTCCTCAGGATATATTTCCTGGGGACCTTATAGGCCGGCAATTGCGCCCTCAGCTGATGGTCAATTTTATCAAGGTCCAATTCCTGCTGATCTGTTACAATACAGGCCGCAACTATTTCGCCGTATTCCTCATTTGGCAAACCCACCACCGCACAATCATCTATGGCCTTCATTTTTCTCATAACATCTTCAATCTCCAGAGCAGAGATCTTATACCCCCCCGATTTGATGATATCCACACTATCCCTGCCTAAAATTTTATAAAGACCGTTATGGAGCACGGCAATATCCCCCGTTATAAACCAACCGTCTTTGGTAAAGGCTTCTTCGGTGGCCTTTTTGTTTTGCCAGTATTCCCTGAACACACTGGGCCCTTTTACCTGTATTTCACCGGGACTTCCTTCCGGCACAGGACGGTGTTCCGAATCGGCCAGACGAACGTCCACTCCGGGCAGGGGCAGGCCAACATGGCCCGGCCTGCGTTCACCTCGATAGGAGTTGGATAAACCCATGCCAATCTCCGTCATTCCGTAACGCTCCAACAGCGTTTGTCCGGTAATTTCCTCCCATTTTTCAAGGACGGATACCGGAAGAGCCGCGGAACCAGAGACCATCAACCGCATATGGGATGCCTCCCTGGAAAAGATTGTTTTTTTACTTTTAGGGGCGGCTTCCCAATAAGTGATCAGCTTATAGTAAATAGTAGGCACGGCCATAAACAGGGTAAGCCTTCCCGAAGCAATGATTTCCCAGACTTTCTCCGCATTGAATTTCGGCAGGA
>DATGCB010000059.1:0-6361 GCA_035312365.1 Eudoraea sp.
CCCTGTTTGAGAATTTAAAATCGTTTTCTTCCGACATACAAGCGTTTATTTTATTCAAAAACTGCGTGGCACCGGCCCCTCCATCCCGCAATTGCACTCTTTTGTCCTGTAGCACACCTGTCGGCCGCCGGCCGGGGAATAATTTCTTCATCTGATATAGCCGGCGTTCCTTCCTGGTACCTGCCAAACCGACTACATCACTTCCATCAATTAAACGGCCATAAATGTAAAACCTGATAAATTGTCATTTATTTAATTTACTACTTTTATGCTATGAATGAACCACTTGTCGAACGGGTACGCCCCAAAACACTGGAAGATTTTGTCAGTCAGGACCATCTGGTCGGGAAAGGGGGTGCGCTTACACGGCAAATTAAAAAAGGGCTCATCCCTTCACTGATCCTCTGGGGACCGCCAGGGACCGGAAAAACCACCCTTGCACATGTAATTGCCAATGAAAGCGAAAGGCCTTTTTATACGCTGAGCGCTATTAGCAGTGGGGTAAAAGATGTCAGGGAGGTGATTGAGAAAGCCAAAAAAAGTGGCGGACTTTTTACGGCAAAAAATCCTATCCTGTTCATAGATGAAATTCACAGGTTCAGTAAATCACAGCAGGATTCCCTTTTGGGAGCGGTGGAAAAAGGATGGGTCACCCTGATAGGGGCTACTACCGAAAACCCCAGTTTTGAGGTCATCCCTGCCTTACTTTCACGATGTCAGGTCTATGTACTTAACCCTTTTGGCAAAAAGGACCTTGAAGCCCTGCTCGAACGCGCCATGAATCTGGATGAAGTAATCAGATCCAAACAAATTAAGCTTAAGGAAACCGAGGCGCTCCTCCGTCTGTCTGGTGGTGACGGCAGAAAATTGCTGAATATTTTTGAATTAGTGGTTACCTCGGAAGATAAGGAAACGGTTACCATTACAGATGCCCTGGTAATGGGCAAGGTCCAGAAAAATACCGTCCTCTATGATAAAGCAGGTGAGCAGCATTACGATATCATTTCTGCCTTTATAAAATCCATCCGCGGCAGTGATCCCAATGGGGCCGTCTATTGGCTGGCCAGAATGATTGAAGGCGGTGAAGATGTTAAATTTATTGCAAGACGATTGCTGATTTCGGCCTCTGAAGACATAGGGCTGGCGAATCCTACCGCCCTGGTACTTGCCAATGCCACTTTTCAGGCTGTCACTGCCATTGGCTATCCTGAGGCCAGGATCATATTGAGTCAGTGTGCAGTTTACCTGGCTGCCTCCCCCAAAAGCAATGCGAGTTACACTGCAATCAAAAATGCGCAACAGGAAATCCATAAATCCGGTGACCTTCCGGTACCACTGGCCTTGCGAAATGCTCCTACCAAACTCATGGAGGACCTTGGCTACGGTAAAAATTACAGGTATGCCCACGACTACACAAATAACTTTGTAGAAGAAGAGTTTTTGCCGGAATCGCTGTCGGGCAAAATTTTCTATGAACCGGGAAAAAATACGCGGGAAAATACCTTAAAGGAATTCCTCAAAACCCGATGGAAGGATAAATATGACTATTAAAACTTAATGTTCAATTGTTCGGCTACCAGCTGCCCTCCACTATAGTACTCGTACCACCATTGGCCATTCTTCTGATAAACAAACCCGTGGGATGTTTCATTTTCGGCCAGATACGTATTTGCAATGGAGCTCCTGAGCAGCTTTAGCACTACTTTGGGAGTGCTGTCAACAAGTTGAAAGCCATTGGGAATTGCCTGTGCATACCATATATCGGGCGCTTCAACCCCCTTTACTTCAGGAAGGGCGTTTACAACTGTTTTCTCCTTTTTAATATCCGAAGGTTTTGGTTCTAAATTTTTATAGCTCTGTCTCTCCGGTGTGGCCTCCTGCGATAGTACGGCTATATCTTCTTTCCGGGTGTTTTCGACAGAAGGTTCGGGGTTTTTCTCAACCGGTAGTTTTACGTCATTTTTAAAACTAACGGTCACCGGTTCCGAACCAGTGGCCTTAGGGGAATACGCATACGTAATCATTTCTATGGATTGAAAAGCCTGCCGTATTGCCTCCGAATACGATTCCCGGAAATCCTTCTCCTTACTAGACCCCTCCTGGGTTCTAAATATTTCCCTGGCCTGGCAATCTTTAAGGACCAGGGTCACTTTCGTCCTAAATAGGGAAGATTCGTCTTCCAAATGCGTCGTAAGCCCCAAACATCGGTTATTGTTGAGGTCCTCAGGAAGGGAATCATCGTAGGTTGAATTAAATCCCTGCTGCTCAAACAGATACTTAATCAGGGTAGTGGTTTGATGCTGATTTTCATTTTTGAAAGCCTCAAACTTTTTTGGCACAACTATATATTTGTAGTCATTGAGTTGCGCGTAAACGTTGCCTGCGAAGAGCCCCGCCAAAAAGAAGGTACAAAGTAATTTTTTCATGTATAATCATCTATCAGTTCTTTCCCCAAGATATGATATTTAATCCTAACTGAAAAGACGCGTAATGGCTGTCTGCTATGTTTTTATAGGACAGGAGGTTATCGGCCATGGCGTAGAAGTTGACCGGTCCTGCCTGGAAACTAATTCCAAGGCCGATATTGGTTAGGGAAAACTTATCTATGGTGTACGTGCTTTTCAGGGCCAGAACATTGCCAAATCTCCTTTGATAAAAGGCGCTTAGCGCAGTTTGAGGCCCCCGGGGCCTGTTGATGGCATACAGTTGTCCGCCTACGCTGTTGGCGTATTGAATGGAACTGCTGCGCCGTGCAGATGGCTTGTAGTTACAGTTGCAATCCTCTTTGGACTGCAGGGGCTTTCCAAAATTATAACGAACCGAGGTATACAGTTTGGTCGGTCTGAAAGTGATATAGGCATTGTTGTTTTCTTCAAACGGGACCAAAGCTTCTATTTCATCCACCAGGTCCTGCCAAAAATCGGCATTGGGATCAGCCAGGGCATCCGGAAGAATAATCTCTACCCCTTCAACTGTAGCGCTGCCTTTTAACGTAAAACTCCGTACGTCCCCGCTGTGATACAGGAATCCTACATCCAACAGGCTCCCTGTGATCACGGTTTGTTCGTTAAAATGATAGCTGAAGCCAACATCAATTCCGAGACCCAGATCTCCACCAAAAAATCCTCTCTTTGTTACTATCCTGCCGATACCTGCCCCGTCGTCTACGGTGTCATCATCCAATACTTCCCTGATTTCATTAATCCCCGAGGTCCTCAGTCGCATATCTGCTTCCAGCGTATTTGCCAGTAAATTGCGTTGCCCCGGCGTGGTTAAAAAATAACCGTCATTGCTGGTAGAATTGAAATCAACGATGCCCGAGTAGATTTTCGCACGGGCCCCCAGGGTAAGATTTTTATTGATTTGCCGGTTGACCCCAAAATGAAAAACGTTCAGGATTTCACCCCGGGTTTTCAAATGGCTAAGGTCGAACTCTCTGCCCAACTGGTCTGCATTTCCTTCATATGCCAGGATGGCAAGGTCCTTGGGCCAATATCCAATAGCATCCCCTTCGTGGTAAATTCCAAAGGAATAAAAATTCGTCGGCTGGTTTTTTCCCCGAAAACCACCACTAAGCAGTTCTATCTGATACGTACCACTCAATTCGTCGTTAATTCCCATCCCATAAACGGCCCTGGCCCTTATTTTATCATTGATATCAACGCCATCGTCCGCAAATATGTCGTGAATGGTGATTCCGCTGGTACCAGCCTGAAAGGAAAATCCGGAAAGGGCCGGGATACCGGCATACCATTTGTAGGTGGTCTGCATCCCGGGATTTAACATCAAAGCCTGGGGAATCTCCGTAAAATCATAGAGCAATTGTTTGTTCTGGGCAAACAAGGAACTGCATCCCCAAAAAAGGGTTACAAAGACTAGGTGGAAGTTTCTCATTTTAGGCGAATCCTTAGTTGGGCGCTGGATTTTAAGGTAATTTTAGGGTCCGGAAGGTTGGAAACACTGCTGTTGTCTCCCAGGTTCAGGGCACTGACCCGGATACTGGAAGTATTACTAAGGATATCTATACTTCGGCCGGATATACCCCCATAGGCAATTTCGCGTCTTAATATTGCCGTTGGCGCCGGGTCTATGGAAAAATTTTCAGTGTCCAGGACATTATCGGCCACATCCAAAAACTCCACTGTAATATCCAATTCCTTGCTGGTGGTATTTTCTACCTCGTAGGTAACAATACCATCCAATACCCGCTCGGCTATGAAGTCCTCGCTAAAGGCATCAAAATTGAAGTCCTGGGAATAAAAATTAACCCCTACCACCTGGTTGATGATCCGCTCCGGAGATTCCACGAATAGAACACTACCCTCAATCGTCGGGGTAATACTGATGTCGTCATATTGGTCGAAATCCTGCCGCTCCACACAGGAGGAGAGCATTGCTATACCTATAATAGCGGCAATAATGTATTTTGGGAATTTTTCCATTAGTTATACCTGTTTTAAATGGTTGTGCAAGGTTGGTAGCCATTTTAAAGCGGTATTGTCCACTGTAATATTGTCCCTTATATAACTCTATAAATACATTTTTATTTCAACTAAATCGTGAATCATTTGGCAATATTCGTGCACCGGATCGTTATGGACGTTAAAATGCAGGGTGTGCAATCCCACCGCCTGTGCCCCCAGGATGTCAGCTTCCAGGTTGTCCCCCACCATAATTGCCTTTTCAGGTTGTACATTGGCTTTTTTCAGGGCCAGTTTAAAGATACCGGGGTTGGGTTTTTTTACGCCGGCCATTTCTGAATTCACAATCTGTTGAAAATAGCTGAGGATGCCGGTATTTCTGAGCTTTTTTTCCTGAATCTCTTTAAAGCCATTGGTGATAATGTGTAAATTGTAATGAGGGCTTAAATAATCGAGAATCTCAATGGTGTTGGGAACCAAATGATTAAATGTGGAAAGATACTCTATATATGCTACGGCCAACGCGTTGATGGTAACATCCGCAACGTTATGCCCGAGGGTATCAAATGTGGTTTTCAGCCGTTCATATCTGAGGTCTTCCTTGTTGATCTTTTCTTCCCTGTAAAGTTTCCAAAAAGACAGGTTTACAGGGACATAAACCTTTAAAAACAGCACCAGATCAACGGTCACATCGTGTTCTTCAAAAATTTTTTCAAAGGTAAGGGCAGAATTCTTTTCAAAATCCCAGAGCGTATGATCCAGGTCAAAAAAAATATCGGTTACAAGGCTGTTATACATGGTACTTTTGTATTACATTTCTGTAAAGTTGAAGCCAGTTCACCTTTTGATTTCCGCCCAGAAGTTCATTGGAAAATATGGTAATAAGATCACCATGTACCCGTTTTACTTCGCCGTATAAACCATCGAGCTGACGAAAAACCTCATCCTCCGTTCTAAAATTGACAAGGGCATAATCGTGAACAGCAAACGGGTGTATTCTTATGGGTTGCTGCGCTTCCAGATTTATGTCATAAAAATAAAACGGGAAACAGCTACCGGCCCTAAAGCCAATCTCATGGGTATATCCCATGGTATAATCATCCGTAAATTCAGCGTCCACCAAATTGCGATACGTTTCAGGCACATCCACACGGTTATAGCGCAATCTGGAATTTGTGATGGGTCTGTTGATGACATCCGACAATCTTTTTTTCTCTTCTTTCAGCATCTCGTTGTTGCTGAATGAGCTATAGGAGGCTGTCAGGGAAACCTTGCTGTAATCGGCTACGGATTTTATGAGATGCCTGAATCTATTGCTGTTGGGGGAAACATTTTTATCGTAGGTAGAGTACTCCGCAAACTGAAAAAAAAACATGCTTTTTACAGCATGTTTTTTATGGATGCCGATCAACCAGTTAAAATTGTTATAGGGGTCTTTCCCGGGGTTGAACCACACCCGGATGCGCTGGGCAACCCGTCTTAGTCTCAGGGTACCCAGATCGAGCAACATTCCTGCAAGGCTACGGACAAAACCCCGATAGGCAAAGCAATGGGAAGTGGTTACATCGATTACGGACGTATACTTATATGCCTGCGTTTTATAGATGAGATTTGGAAAACGATCCCTGAGTTTATCCAGGAGCTTGAATACCCAAATATCGACCACGGGTTGTCTTAAAAATTCCTGTTTGTGGGCAATACTCTCAGAAGGTGGAAACCGGCCATGGATGTCCTTTACATGAGGCAGGTACTCTTCGTAACGGCTAAGGAGGTAAAAACTGGCTGAAAAAATATCATACGGTAAATTGCTGCGTTCCCCTGTGCTAAAAAAACAGGGTACTCCGTCCCAACTACCCATATTTATTTGAAGCGCGTTGATCCCCTGCTCAAAGAGCAGATCGTTGCTCCTAATAAAGAACTCATTTTGCAGGGGTTGTTTG
>DATGCB010000060.1:0-2151 GCA_035312365.1 Eudoraea sp.
AACCTGAAGTCGTTGAAGAGCTTTTCCTGATACTTCTTTTTTCCCTGCATACCTAAAGTTCGGGATTTATAGAAAGGATTTTATCAAGCTTGGTTATCTTTATCAACAGAGTTGTGCAACAGGCACAACGTGTATAATTCAGTCTTCCTTTAGAACAAAACTTAAATATCCTACCTTTAAACGGCTCGATTTCTTAGTCCGAATTTACTATTGTAAATTCCAGACCGAAATCATAGCCTTAACGTTGTGTAGCATTAAAACGAAAAACGAACTCATATGAAAAAGCCATTCTATTCAAATGCTTACTTGTATCTGGCATTAGGTTTTATAGCAACTTTAATCGGTTTTTTCCCAACCTATTTTAATAAATTGGGTGAAACAGATTCACTCCATCATTTTCATGGGATCACTGGAACACTATGGATGATAATTTTGATCGCACAACCAATGTTTTATCGTTTTGGAAAGATGAAGTATCATCGAATGATTGGTTGGGCTTCAATTGCATTAGCACCAATTGTATTTTTTGGTGCGATTCGTATGATTCAATTTATGATGCAATCAAGAGAGCCAAGTGAATTACTTTATCAATTTGCATTTCTTGATGTTTTTACAATTCTCCCATTTGCTTTGTTTGTTATTTTAGGAGTTGTTTATCGTAAAGATATTCAATATCACTCTCGATTTATGATTTGTACAATCTTTGGACCTCTTTCGGCGGGAATTGTTAGAATATTTTATATGGTGTTGAATAATTGGAATTCAGCCATTACAGGTACTTATGTCTTATTCGAACTGATTCTGCTAGTATTAATATTTGATGATAAGAAAAAAGGAAGAATTAAATCTCCCTATGTAATTGCTTTTACAATATTTCTAATTCAACATGTATTGATATATTATGTAGGAGATTGGGGATGGTGGAGAGAACTGACGCACCAATTGGCAGAATTGAACCTAGGGAATTAGTGAATAACGCTACACAACACCAGCTATGCGATAATGCTTCCTATACGGTCGCACTCCGCATAGCCGAGCCGTTAGCCTTCAATAGGTACGATATATAAACATCCTTTACAGAGTTATATAAACATCGTTTACACTTTTTAGATTGCAATTTGAACCTAAATTCAAATTGTCATGCCTTGGAAAGTATCAACGATTATGGAACAAAAAATTGAATTTATCTGTGAATGGCGAACCGGAAATTATACCATCACAGAACTCTGTAGAAGCTTTGAAATTTCGAGACCAACAGCGTATAAGATCATAGCTCGATTTGAAAATGAAGGTTATCAAGGACTCAGGGAACTCTCCCGAAAACCTCGAGGGGCCCATCCTAATTCGACTAAAGAGATTGTTGTAAATGGCATTCTTTCCCTAAAAGAAAAACACAAGCTCTGGGGTGCTAAGAAAATCCATAAACTGTTGTATAACGATTTTTCAGATGAAGTTATCCCATCGGTCCTGACAGTTCACAACATCCTAAAAAAACATGGTTTGGTCAAGCCTCAAAAACGTTTGAGAAGAGTTAAGCCGATCCATCCGATTTTTGACCCAAAGCAGTGTAATGAAGTCTGGAGTGCCGATTACAAAGGAAAGTTTTTAATGGGCAATAAAATCTATTGTCATCCGCTCACCATAGCCGATTCAAAAAGTCGTTTCGTATTTACCGCTAAAGGGCACTATAAAGAAAACTTTGTCTCGGCAAAAACAGAGTTTAAAAGGGTTTTTAGAAAATATGGCATACCAAAACAAATCCATACCGACAATGGAAGCCCGTTTGGATCTGTTGCTGCAATTCAAAGATTTACCAGGCTCTCCTACTGGTTCATCGAGCTCGGAATTATGCCAGTGTATTCCGATCCGGCACACCCTGAACAAAACGGAAGACATGAACGCATGCACCGTGATCTGAAGGCCGCTTGTGCAAAACCTTCAGCCTTTGATCTAAAGGCTCAGCAAAGACGTTTAAACCGCTTTGTGAAAGAGTATAATCATCTTAGGCCTCACGAAGCTCTGGAAATGGAAACGCCTGCTTCCGTGCATGATTATTCTACAAGGCCATTCCCTGAAAAAATACCCCACTTTGATTATGACCCTGAAATGAGAGCTTTAAAAGTAACCAAGAATGGTTCTGTCAGGTGGGGG
>DATGCB010000061.1:0-3733 GCA_035312365.1 Eudoraea sp.
GTAGTATGTACTCAGGAACATACTTCATATCTAATTGATCAATGTAGTTTTATTTGAATTCATATAAAAGGACAAACCCCTCTAAATGCTAAATATTTGTTAAAAAGGTGTCCCTTTCGGAGTCACCTTAATTTTGATCCCCTGAAAAGGCCTGAAAAGAGGGCCTCTTGTCAATACTGCTCAGACCCTCTTCCTCCGCTTAGAGCAAAGCCCGGTTTCCAGGAGGAAACCAGGCTTTTTCTTTTTATGTCGTCAAAACTTTTTTTGTAAGGGCGTAAAAAGAAAAAGTTATGAGACTGCGCCAGCAGTCCCGGGCTTTATTGTAAGGAGGGCGTGGTTGAGGGATCACGAGCATCGCGAGTAATCCCGTATGGTTCCCTTCCAGCCGGTTTACATGGTATTTTTGATTTAAGAAAATTAAAAACTGACCGATGATGATTTTGTAACGGGTATTGATGGGGAACTGTGGATAAATACCCAGCGCTACCATGGAGAATACGGGAGGCAATGAATTCCTGACGCTGATCATACACGATGCCATACGTAATTACAGGGATAATACTTATTCTTTTATCAACAAAATGGCTGATGAGTTTACTAAAACACACAAATTTAAAATTATCAGAAATACATACATTGATGGCTCTCCGGTATATGATATTTCCATTCGATATAGAAGGAATGGATATCTGGTAAAGGGTTAGGATCGTTATAGATAAAAATAATTATGCCATCCACAAGCTTGATTATGCCCTCTACATCCAAAAAATGATGAATACTATTTATCGGTTTGAGGATAGTGATGATAACAGGAAAGAGGAGGACCCGTATAAAGGTTTGGTATACCGGATAATAACTGAATACAGACCTGGAGAGGATGAAAAGATGTTCCTGAATTATATTTCTTTTAGAAACAAGTTTATCGTAAAAAGGCCTCCGGAATTTAAAGTAACAAAATTTGTAATTGATCTGGACGACACTTGTTTCAAGGCAACTTTAAACAGAATGCCAGTAAATCCTGAAAAAGTAAAGAACCGAAATTTTGTCTTTTCCTACAAGGATCAGCAAATACCTATTGAAAAAGTAGAATTCAGAAAGGACAGCCTGCAATTCCTGGCCTATCCGGACAGTACTTCAAATGCATTTAAAGAGGACATTCGAGAACTCTTTAATAAAAACGACAGCCTAAGCATTGGAAACTTTAAATACGAATTATTGAATATTAAGGATTCAGTTGGGAATATACTTAATGAGTACAGACGTGAAAATATGCAACAGTACAGGGAATTTTTTGTTCAGGAGGTAAAGGTGAAATCTGGCAGCGTACCAGATATTTCGATCTTGATGAATAAAAATTTACCGCTATTCAGTCAATTTCAACCATTAAACGCAATCGAAGCGAAGAAAAGTTATTGGATGAATACTCCTTTGAAATTGTAGCCTTCCCTAAAAATGATGACCTCCCCCCGTTAAACTGGACCAATTAAAACTAGAGAATTCCGGGCAAATAAATGTTTAACTTTAAAACGATTATTTGCTTATGAAACGTTCAAAATTTACCGAATCCCAGATTGTATTTACGATCAAACAGGTGGAAACCGGAACACGGCTTTCGGAGGTCTGTAGCAAGATGGGCATTAGCGAGGCCACCTTCTACAATTGGAAAAAGAAATACGGGGGCCTTGGGGTCTCGGAACTGCGCAGGCTCAAGAACCTGGAAGAGGAGAATTCCCAGCTCAAGAAGCTGGTGGCTGATTTAAGCCTGGATAAACAGATCTTGCTGGATGTACTGAAAAAAAAGTTCTAAGGCCAGCTCGAAAACGGGAGATGGTCGGAAACGCATTGCAGTTGACTTATTTTTATTGAGGCTTTATGGGGCGCTTTATTATTTACTTAAATTGATATTTTTATAACAAATAAGAAAACGACCCTATTGTTAATCCAATGAATGCTTTACCATCCACGCAATGAAAACCACTTCGCAAGGAAACCATGGCTATAATATCCTCTGGTTCTTTTTTTTGGCTTTTGGTTTTACCTGGGCCTACTGGATTCCTCAAGCCCTGGCCACAAAAGAGGGTTTAAAAATTGAATCTCCAAATATTTTGGCAATTTTGGCTGGCTATGGGCCTGCTTTGGCCGCGATTATCACGATTGGCATCGCTAGCGGTTGGGTAGGGATTAAACGTTTATTGAGCAGGCTTTTATTATGGAGGGTGGGGATTATTTGGTATTTGGTAGCTTTATTTTTACCGTTGCTAACAGTGCTCCTTGCCATGGGCATCCAACTAATGTTTGATTCGGATGCACACGCCACGGTTACCCTGTTATCCTTGCAAACCAATCTTTCAGAGGGCAGTTTTTGGAAAGATTTCCTTATGTTCGGAATATTATTTATTGTTGGTTTTGATGGTTTTGGTGAAGAACTGGGCTGGCGTGGATTCGCCCTTCCCGGGTTACTGCTGAACTATAATGCGCTTGTATCAAGTTTGTTTTTGGGGGTGCTTTGGGCAGTATGGCATTTGCCTTTTCAATTCGCTGTTGAGGGCACCATGTCTGTTCAGTCTTTTGCTTCTTTTTTATTGGGCATTTTAAGCACATCCATTCTATTCACTTGGCTGTACAAGAACACAAATGGCAGTATTTTACTTTGTATCCTGTTTCATGCCGCCTTTAATTTAACAAATATGATGCTTCCAAGGCTTTTACCCGAAGCGGATTCCATGGGATATTGGAACACTTTCTCCCTATTGTCGATAGCCCTTATTGTGATTATTCGTTTTGGGCCCTCCCAGCTATCCAAAAAGATCGCGCCCCGAAGCAATTAAGAAAATGAAGGCCTATTTAAAAGAAATAGCGGACCTGAGCGGCGTCAAAAAGAACCTGACCACCCATCTTGCCCTGCATACCTTTGCGACAACTGTGACACTTTCCAATGGGGTATCCATTGAATCTATAAGTAAGATATTAGGGCACAAAAATTTGAAGACCACCCAGCATTATGCGAAAATCTTAAACTGGAAGGTGAGTGAGGATCTGCAAGTTCTCAGGGAAAGGTTGCAAATAAAGGATGAGCTTCGCCAATCTAAATGAAGTAGACTTGTTACCTATTGCTTAAGTTTTATGCATGTCTTATAATGGTCAATTAACGAAACCACTAAAAGAGACCAGGTTGGGGACACTCGAGAAAAAGTTTTGCTTATTTTGTTAAAAGGTCCCATAAAACGAACGTTGCTGTTGCATAAGTGGTCTACGCACAAGAGATGGACTCAAGTGGGCTGTTTTTACACAGCCTTCAGAAGAATCGGCCTTGGTTGGATTTGCTGGTAAAGAACGGTCATGCAGTCTTTAAAAGCATCCATGATGGTCCTGAAAATGCCAATGGAGGGCTTCCTTCCCCCTTTCTTAAGGTACTTTTACAGGTTGAAGGCAATTCCGGCCATGAGCATGACCTTATGTGCATCGGCCTTGCCCCGTACGCCTATTTTTCTCAAACTGTAGAACTGGGTCAAACTACCGAATACGGGCTCCACCGTACTTTGTCTCAGTACTTTCATCCGTTTGCCCTTTTCACTGTGTTGTCGGCCGTAGGCCCTTAGGTATTGTTCATCATAGATTGTTCTGGTGATTTTTTTGCATTTGGTTTTTGGCACACATTGGGATTTCATGGGACAGGCCTTGCAGTCCTTCGGTGCTGTCCAATAGCATTTCAGTACGCTACCGTCCCGGTTGG
>DATGCB010000062.1:0-5617 GCA_035312365.1 Eudoraea sp.
CAATCTCGGCCTGGATTTCGCCTCGCATAGCATCGTTGTCCGCCCGGGAGGAAAAGCCTATGTCCAGAAGGTGTTTTTCAAACGTAGCAATGGGATCTTTTTCTGCCCACGCATCCATGAGTTCCTTTGGAACATATTTGGTACCGCTGGCTTCCTCATGTCCCCTCATCCTGAAGGTTCTGAATTCGAGCAATACAGGCCTTGGCTCCTTTCGCATGCTCCGGCAAATACGATCAACTTTGGAATAGACTTCCAGGACATTGTTCCCTTCTATGGTATGTGCTTCCATGCCGTACCCCTTGCCCTTATCCGAAATCCGGGCACAACGGAATTGCTCGTCAGTAGGGGTAGACAGGCCGTAACCATTGTTCTCAACACAAAAGAGTACTGGCAGATCCCATACTGCCGCAAGATTGAGGGCCTCGTGAAAATCCCCTTCACTGGTCCCCCCCTCTCCCGTGAAAACCGCGGTAACCCGGCTTCTGTTCTGAAGTATATCTGCAAGGGCAATTCCAACAGCAACCCCTAGTTGCGGCCCGAGGTGGGAGATCATCCCGACGATCTTATAATCCTGAGATCCAAAATGGAAACTGCGATCCCGGCCACTGGTAAACCCGCTGGCCTTTCCCTGCCATTGTGCAAATAAACGGTTGAGGGGGACATTTCTCGAAGTGAAAACACCAAGGTTCCTGTGCATTGGCAGGATGTATTCCTCATCGTCAAGGGCCGAGGCCACCCCGATTGAAATAGCCTCCTGGCCTATTCCGCTAAACCATTTGGAAATTTTGCCCTGCCGCAATAAAATGAGCATTTTTTCCTCAACCATCCTGGGTTTTAACATTGCCCTGTACAGTTGTTGCTGTACTTCCTGGCTGATCGGGTAATTGGAATATGACATGTGCGCGTGTGACTGGGATTTTTAATCAGGAGCAAAAGTAGCATAATCCTTTATATAAAAAATTACGCCGCATGGACAAAATCAATCAGGCCAACAGGTAGTGGCGGTATTCCTGCGTTCTGCCCTCCCTGCCCCGAGATTCGTTTTGCGGGCAAAACTATGGAAGGGCAGTATTACTATGCCTATTTAATTTAGTAACTTTGGATGAATTAAAACTGTAGATCATGAGTGCAATTCCAAGTGTAGACCTGCGGGATTTTGTTTCAGGTGACTCTGGCAGAAAGGAAAAATTTACAAATGACATCGGCGCGGCTTTTGAGAATATTGGGTTTGTCGCTTTAAGCGGGCATTTTCTTTCTGACGCGCTGGTAGAAGACCTGTACACCGAGATTAAAAAGTTTTTCGATCTGCCACAGGAGGTGAAAGACACGTATGAGATCCCAGGTATTGGCGGGCAACGGGGGTACACTTCCTTCGGTAAAGAGCATGCAAAGGGCAGAAAGGAAGGCGATCTGAAGGAATTCTGGCATTTTGGACAATACGTGGAAAACGATCCCAAACTCGGAGCTGAATATCCGGATAACGTGATCGTTTCCGAGCTGCCCGATTTTAATAAAGTGGGTAAGGAAACCTATAAAATGCTCGAAAAAACCGCTCAATATGTGCTCAGGGCATTGGCGCTGCATCTCGATCTGCAGGAAACCTATTTCGATGACTTTATCCGAAATGGCAATTCTATCCTGCGCCCCATTCACTACCCTCCCATTACTTCTGCACCCAAAAAGGCTGTCAGGGCGGCGGCCCATGGGGATATAAACCTTATTACCCTCCTTATGGGCGCACACGGAAGGGGCCTTCAGGTTAAAAATCACAGGGACGAATGGGTCGATGCCATCGCACGGCCAGACGAGCTTATGATCAATGTGGGGGATATGTTGTCCCGCTTATCGAACAACAAATTAAAATCCACGATCCACCAGGTGGTTAATCCCCCCAGGGAGCTATGGGGCACTTCCCGCTATTCCATCCCCTTCTTTATGCACCCTGTAAGTGACATGCCCCTGAATTGCCTCGAAAATTGCATAGACGATGAACACCCCAAACGGTTTCCCGATATTACGGCAGGAGAATTTTTACACGAACGGTTGATCGAACTGGGCCTCGTAACGTAGTGGCAGGTGTTGAACGGAACAGGCAGCAAATTAAAGTTGCCTTCCACCTTCACGCGCATAGAAATACCCGCCCGCGTTTTTGATTTTTTTCATAACTTTATTATGTGTGGGTTCATTGCCGAACCGTCTTGTTGCCCCCTGTGTTTCTCTTTGATTATATTACAATTGTAAATGGGGCGATTTGGCGAATATCTTGTCCATTTCTGCGATCATAAAACGTCATTAAAATAACCATGGCAACTATTAAGCACAGGATTTTTATAAAATCAACCAGGAAAAAGGTTTTTAAGGCCATCACCACTCGGGAAGGCTTAATGAGCTGGTGGACATCGGACGTACAGGTCAGTGAGGATGGTCAAAGCCTCACCTTTGGTTTTATGGATCATACGGTGGTGTTCCACATGGAGACCAAAGACGTCGTTCCAAATGCCTATCTCGTATGGCATTGTGCGGGAACGCTCGAAGAATGGACCCATACACGGCTTATTTTCGAAATTTCAGAAGCAAAGGATGGCAGGATACAATTAGATTTCACCCATACCGGCTGGGGTTCCGACAAAAAGGATTTCCGGCAATGCTGTACGGATTGGGGCCATCTGATGTACTATTTAAAGGACTATGCCGAAGGGCGGAATGATACGCCCTTCATGTCTTAATGGAATTGGAACCACTGTATCACTAAATCGCAAAAAAATGAAAAAGTTTGTCGTTATTTATCACGCTCCTGCCGAGGTGATGGCCAATATGGGAGCCCCTACGGAAGAGGAAATGAAAAAAGGGATGGAACCATGGATGGCCTGGGCTAGCCAGTGCGGGAATAACCTGGTCGACCTGGGCACTCCCCTGATAAACGGGTTAAAATTGCAGACAGATGGGAGCAGTATACCTAGCACCCGTGAGGTGAACGGTTATTCTATCCTGCAAGCTGAAAACATGGACGAAGCGAAGGCGCTGATGGATGGGCATCCGCATCTCAAATGGGTAGAGGGATGTGAGATAGAAATCCATGAGAGCATGCCGCTACCCGGGATGTAATCATCTGTTGGCAACGGCTGGACCCGGTAATTCGGATCCGGTGGGATGGACGTTTATCGGTGGGACACGCCAGGGCATTCCCCGAATAATTCAGTTTCCCGATGTTTTAAAAGAAGATGTATGTAATCCACGGTATGCTGCAATTCCCTTTGATGCAAGCCTGGGGCACCATTGAAAAATTGTACTTTTGTAACGTAGCTTAATTGATATTCAAATTGGAATCCCCAGGGATGGCATTCAGGTTTCTCTTTCTTTTAGTTATTCCGTTTTTATCCGGGTGCTCCCTCACCGGGCAATACATCGACATCGGTTTTGATAGGGAAATCATCCCTGAAGGCATTGCGATAGATCCGGGGACCGGAAGAATATTCCTGAGCAGTATCCACAAGCAAAAGATCATCACATATGATCCGGCAAACCGGGAGGGACGGGATTTTATTGCATCTCAGGAGTATGGGTATAAGAGGGGCATTGGCATCCTTATAATCAACAACACCCTTTTTGCCCTGGGCAGTGAACCCGAGCAGGGTATTTGGCATTCGGTTTTATTGACTTTTGACCTGGAAAGCAACCAGCTTTTGCATCGTTTTCAAATCAACGACACCCTTAGCCGTCTCATGAACGACCTTGCAGTGAGCAAGTCGAATGAAGTCTTTATTACGGATACGGAAAGGCACCTGGTGTACCGCCTGGAATATCCGGAAGGGCACATTGAACCATTCCTGGAGCATGAAGAAATTAAGTACCCCAATGGCATTGCAATTTCGGAGGATGGCACCCGTCTCTTTATTGATTCCTGGACATCTGGCATCCGTATCGTGGATATTGCTTCCAAAAAAATACTGAACCCGGTACATCCGCCTACGTCTAAATTTGGAATTGACGGATTAAAATATTACCAGGGGCATTTGTATGCCATTAGAAACAGCGGGAAGGACAAAAGCAAACACGGGCTCTACAGGATCCGTTTATCAGATGATGAAAGCAGTATAAATGACGTGGTACCGTTACTGACAGGGCATCCTAAAATGAATATGCCCACCACTTTTTGTATCCAAAATGACACGGCCTATATTCTGGCAAACAGCCAGTTAGGCAACCTGGATCAGGATACGAACACAATCCTTTATCCGGATAGCCTTACAAATACGTTTATCTTACCTATTAAATTAAATTGACATGGACCTAAAAGACCAGCTCAAAAACCTCTTTCCGGACCACAAACCTGCAGATGAAGAAAATCTTCAGGATGAACCCGATATTTGGATGCAGGATGCCCCTCTTATCTGCAAATATGAAAAACGCAGGGGGAAGCCCATAACGATCATCGAGGGGTATAACGGGGCAGAAAATGATTTTAAAAAACTGGCCAAAGCGCTTAAATCGCAGCTTAGTGTCGGGGGAAGTTTTAAAAATGACAAAATTATTATCCAGGGTGACTGCAGGGACAAAATCATGGATATCCTAAAGGAAAAGGGGTTTCAGGTGAAGCGTGTAGGCGGGTGACCAATGCTGCGTGATGCTTCTATTTATGGAACGTTGCGTAGTTTTCTGTTAATTTTTTTTGTTTTTTTCTATTTAATGTTACTTTTAGGAGTTATAATCCAAACAACACAAGCAAAATGAGTTCCCAATTGCATATTACCAACGGGGATAGTTTTACCCAAAAGTTAGAAACATTACAACTTAAGGGCGAAATCATCACCTGGAGGGAAATGCTTTGCGAGGGAAAAACGGAGACCAATGTGGGGAGTGAGTCGTTTTGGAAAACGCGCTTTGAATTTCTCAACAAAAACTACAAGGTCACCAAATCCTGGTTTGTTGAAAAAACGCTGAAGGAATACCGCTCCCTTTGCAATCATAAACAGCAGGATCAGATCGTCCTATGGTTTGAATACGATCTCTTTTGCCAGGTGAATATGCTGGCCGTGCTGAGCTGGCTGAAAACATACAGGCGCCATGCCGAAATATCCCTGGTTTGCAGTGGCAGGGAAGATGAGTCAGACAAATTATACGGCCTTGGTGAATTGAGCGATGAACAACTTTTATCCCTCTATAAAAACAGAATGGTCCTCTCCCAAAGCGATATAGAATATGCCGATTATGTCTGGCAATTGTATTGCAGTGACAATCCCATCAGGCTGGAGAATTTGAAAGATTTTGACGACTACCAGTTCAAATATCTGGGGGATTCCATTCACGCACACCTGAAGCGTTTCCCGACTATTAAAAATGGTTTGAACGAAATAGAAAACCGGGTACTGGAACTTTCCGTCACCGAAAAGCCCAAATCTAAAAAAGCGTTGTTGAGCTCTATCCTGCAAAATCAGGGGATTTACGGCTTCGGGGACAGTCAGTACGAAAGGGTGATCACCAGTCTGAAACCGTTGTTTTCTTCTTTTAACCCCGTCAGGCTTACCAAAAAAGGCAAGGAAATATTGGACAGGAAAACAAATTATTATTCAGTTATCCGGGACAATGAAGACTATCTTGGGGGCGCCCTTAAATATAA
>DATGCB010000063.1:0-3141 GCA_035312365.1 Eudoraea sp.
AGATCTCCTGGTTGGCTTCCTGTTGTTGTTGCTGGAAACGGAGTTTCTGGTTTTTTACCCGCTGATCAATGATAGTGAATATGGATATGGCCAGTAACAAAAGCCCGGCTGCGATCCCGATCCACAACAGTCTTTGCCTGGCAAGTAATTGGTTTTGGGCCACCACTTCATCGGTTTCGAAGCGGATACGCTCAAATTTATTGCGGATCTGTCGCTCGGCCTGCTGCAGGCTGTCATTCAGTGCAATATAGTCTGCGGTAAGGGCACCGGCATTCCCGGGATCTAATTTAGTGATCAGTGCCAGGGTCTCGAGAAGGCGTTTGTTATTACTGCTCTGTTGGGCATAGTTTTTTGCCTGGTAGGCATAGGACCTGGCCGATAAGGTATCTTTATTCCATAAATGGAATTCGGCAAGGTTATAACTACTGACTGCCAATCCGGAAAAATCATGGATGCTGTCGCTAATGGCCAGCGCCTTTTCCAGATCCCTTCTAACATTTTCAGTATTGTTATTTCTCAATCTGGAATAGGCAATATTGTCTAAAGATATAGCAAACGATTTTGGGTTTTTATAGAGCAAGCTATCACTGTTTAATACCTTTTGATAGTATAAGATGGCTTCGGAATACAAACCTTGTTCTTTATACACATTACCGATATTGTTCTGGACATTGTTAACTGAAGATTCGGCATCCGGCAATTTTTCTGCATAGCTCAGGGCTATTTGGTAATAATCAATGGCCCTTTCAAAATCATGTAATTCTTTTGTAATGGAACCCAGATTGTTATAGCAATTGAATCGCTCCTTGTTCTTTTTTAATGGTTTTAGCAGCTCTATCGCGTTGATTGTAGTGATCTCACTGCCCGTATAGTCCTTGACGCTGGCCTGTTCCACCGCCATATTGTACAACATCCTGGCGGCGTGATAATCATCCTGTATAGCGTTGAACTGTTCATGCGCCTTCAAGTAATAATAAAACGCACTATCCTTGACGGCTAACCCGCTGTAGAAATAAGCCAAATCCCAATAGGCCTCGGCAAGGACCAGAGTGTCCGCCGTTTCCTGTGCCAATTCGATTGCTGTCTTGTTGGCCTTCCTGAAATTTAACGAGTCCCCGATATTGGAATATGCAAGGGATAGGCGGGAAACGTACGCTAGCCGGATGGAATCAATTTTAATTTTTAATACCGCGTCAGAAGCTTTCTGTAACGACTGCCGGCGGAATTCGAGATTGTTGTTTTGACTTCTCCCAGCTTCTATCAGGCTCATAATGCTATCGCCGGCAGAATTTTGCCGAACCACTTCACCGCCCGGTTGATTTTGACCACATGATATGGCGTACATTGCTATCAGAACATACGCAATGTAAGTACCGGAGCATCCAACTATCTTTGATACCTTCACCATTGTTGGCAAGATAAAAAAAAGGAGCCTCAAATGCGATATCCGAGGCTCCCTTTATATACTAGTGTGTACAATTATTGATTTCTGCCATCAAGTGGTACAATATCGTCATCCGTGGCGTCTACATTATCCAAATTCTTATACAATGCATCCGTTTCTGCTACTGTATTTTCAGGTTGGCAAGAAAACATTCCTACACTCATAACTACTACTGCAAATACGCTCAATACCTTTTTCATTCTTTTAGTTTTAATTGGGTTGTTATTGGATTTATTAGCTCTGATGCTAATCTATGAAGCCCGCCCAAAGGATATTGTGCGGAAAAAATTGTTTTAGTCAATCCCCTGAATGTATGAGTATATGACTACTTTCTGAGAGTATTTGATTAATTAAGGGTGGAAATGGTGTTTTTGGACAAGATATTCTTAAGGCCATCGATATTTTCCCTGTAGGATTTAGAGAAAGGTAGCTGCGTCTTTCCGCTTTTCAGCGCGCATATGGATTTGCCGTAGTTGATCCGTGATACATAGTTTACATTTAGTATGTAGCTCTGATGTACACGGATAAAATTTTCAGGTAGTTTTGTTTCAAAAGTTTTTAATGTCTTAAATGCACTGATCGTGCGCCCGTCCTGCATGATAAAATCGGTTGCGTTGTTATCTGCCCTGAGATACAGGATTTCATCGGTATTCAAATAGTGATAGTCCTTATAGGATTTTAAGCAAATGGTTTGTGAAGTAGCCTCCTTGGGCATTTTCTTTCTTAACCTGAGGATCGTCTTGCGAATATCAAATTCGTTATACGGCATCAGCCAGTAGTCAAAGAAATTGTTTTTTAGAGCGTCGTAAGCGTAGTGTTTGCTTCGGGAGATACCAATCAGTATTGGCAATTCCTTAATATATTGATAAAGTTCGGTGACCATTTGAAAATATTCATAGGCCTTCTCGTTTAAGTTTACAAAAACAATATCCGGTAAACTTTTGAGTATGACATTTAAGCCATCCCCGCTGC
The DNA here is from genome assembly GCA_035312365.1 of Eudoraea sp. Lineage (GTDB taxonomy): Bacteria > Bacteroidota > Bacteroidia > Flavobacteriales > Flavobacteriaceae > JAFMPW01. The sequence continues at coordinate 2,417 of DATGCB010000063.1, forward strand.
TGGTTGCCCGACCTATACACATAAAATCCCCGTAATCTTCCAAATAATGCTGTAATTGCAAATTGGAAGTCGCCTCAGAATCTATAATGGTGTAGGTGTACTCCATTCCCAATATATTTGGGTACAAATTAGTAATACAAAATGAGAAAGTATTATAGATTTACCATAGAAAAACTAAGGTTTTCGTTGTAATTCACTGGAAATGAGCGGTTTTGAAAGAAAAATCCTTCAAAACCGATGAATCGGACCTTGTATTAGTCCCCGGGAAGGTGTTGATAGGCACCAATGTCCGGGGCCAATGTCCTGTCATTCCCCATAATATCTAAGGGTACAAGAAAAGCAGCCGTTTCGTTCCCCTTGCCTATGGCATCCGAGGTTAAGCCGATAGAAAAGTCGTTCTCCGCCGTATTTTTAAAGTTGAGGTCGCCGTTAAGATGTACTTCAGAATAGTAGGTGGTGTTTTCAAAATCATAGAATGGGTTATCTGCAAAAAACCCGCTGGTATCGCGGAACTTCAGCAGGCAATTGGCGAATGAGAAAGTAAAGTCATTTATTTCATTTGAAAGTAAAAATAGCTCTTCACTAGTATTGCCGTCAATGATACAATTGGTAAATTCGGCCTTTGTCAAATCCTGCGCCATCGGGTCATTCAATCCTCCCGATTCAAAATTGCTGAGTTCTACCGCAGCACCACTTCTGAATCCGTTGCTCCAGTAGTTTGAGAT
>DATGCB010000064.1:0-5818 GCA_035312365.1 Eudoraea sp.
AATTACTTTCTTTTTATGAATATGACGGGGACAACGGACCTGTTATAGCCGGTTCTGCATTGGGTGCATTAAACGGAGAACAAAAGTGGGTTGATACCGTGATGGAATTGATGACCGCCGTGGATGAATGGATTGAACTGCCCAAAAGGGATGTTGAAAAGGATTTCCTTATGCCGGTTGAAGATGTATTTACGATCACTGGTCGTGGTACTGTGGCTACCGGCCGTATCGAAACCGGTGTTGCAAATACCGGAGATGCCGTTGAAATTATCGGGATGGGTGCTGAGAAATTAACTTCTACGGTTACCGGTGTTGAAATGTTCCGTAAGATACTGGACCGCGGAGAAGCCGGTGATAATGTCGGGATATTGTTAAGAGGTATCGAAAAATCCGATATCAAAAGGGGAATGGTCATCTGTAAGCCGGGTTCTGTTAAACCACATGCTAAATTTGAAGCTGAGGTGTATATCCTTAAGAAAGAAGAAGGAGGCAGGCATACACCATTCCACAATAACTACCGTCCACAGTTCTACGTACGAACCACGGACGTTACGGGTACGATTATCCTCCCCGATGGAGTGGAAATGGTAATGCCGGGAGATAACCTTACTATAACTGTAGATTTGATCCAGGCTATTGCACTTAACGTTGGTCTTCGTTTTGCCATCCGTGAAGGTGGTAGAACCGTCGGCGCCGGTCAGGTGACCAAAATTTTGGATTAATCGAAAGATAGACAATTGCACTGAAGGTGTCACGCCAAAGGCGTGATACCTTTCAATGTAATTAGAAACGGGTGTAGCTCAGTTGGTAGAGCACTGGTCTCCAAAACCAGGTGTCGGGAGTTCGAGTCTCTCCTCCCGTGCTGAACGAAGAAAGGACATTGATCGTTTTCTTCCGGGTTTATAGAAAAAATACACAGCATGATTACATATATAAAGGAGTCCGTAGAAGAACTTAGGAACAACGTTACGTTGCCTTCCAGGGCAGAATCTTCGAACTTGATGGTGATAGTTGCGGTGTTTTCCATCATATTCGCGTTGGCCACCTGGGGTGTAGACTCCATCTTTAGTGAGCTTGTTACGTTGTACTTTAACGCACTAATTAATTAAGACGGGACCTATGTCAGAAGTATTGGAAAAGAAATGGTACGTGGTAAGAGCCGTCAGCGGACAGGAAAACAAGATACGGGGCTACATAGAGAGTGAGGTAGAACGTCATGGTTTTGGTGACTACCTGGAAGAAGTTTTGGTGCCAACGGAGAAAGTTGTACAAATTAGGAATGGAAAGAAAATTAATAAGGAAAGGGTCTATTTTCCGGGATATATCATGATTAAGGCCAATCTGGGCGGGGAGATGATCCATATCATCCGGTCCATTACCAATGTTATAGGCTTTTTAGGCGAAACCAAGGGAGGAGATCCGGTACCCCTTAGGAAGGCTGAAGTGAACAGGATGTTAGGAAAGGTCGATGAATTGGCAGTGAATACAGATAATGTCGCTATTCCATTCGTCTTAGGGGAAACGGTCAAAGTAATTGACGGGCCTTTCAACGGTTTTAACGGGACAGTGGAAAAAATCAATGAAGAAAAGCGCAAGCTGGAGGTAATGGTGAAGATTTTTGGCAGAAAGACCCCTTTGGAACTCAGCTACATGCAGGTAGAAAAAGTTTAATTAATGTTACATATATAAAGTTGTGTTGCTTCCAAATGAAACACGCTTTTTCATTTTAATAATTAACAATGGCAAAAGAAATAAGTAAAGTAGTTAAACTACAAGTTAGGGGAGGTGTTGCGAATCCGTCGCCACCGGTTGGACCCGCTTTAGGTGCTGCCGGCGTTAACATCATGGAGTTCTGTAAACAGTTCAATGCTCGTACACAGGACAAACAGGGCAAAATTTTGCCTGTTGTTATCACCGTTTACAAGGATAAGTCATTCGACTTTATCGTAAAAACACCTCCGGCGGCAGTACAACTATTGGAAGCGGCTAAGATTAAAAAAGGATCCGGCGAGCCTAACAGAGTTAAATCAGGTAATGTTAACTGGGACCAGGTCAGGACCATCGCAGAAGATAAAATGGTGGATTTAAACGCATTTACCGTTGAGTCAGCGATGAGCATGGTAGCAGGTACTGCCCGTTCCATGGGGCTTAAGGTTTCAGGGAAACGTCCTTTTTAACATCTTAAAAGCAATTTTATAATGGGAAAATTAACAAAAAAGCAAAAGGAAGCCCACGCTAAAATAGAGAAGGATAAACTCTATACGGTCGAGGAAGCTTCGGCGCTAATAAAGGAAATCACGAATGCCAAATTCGACGCATCCGTAGATCTGGCTGTCCGGTTAGGAGTAGATCCCCGTAAGGCCAACCAAATGGTCCGCGGAGTTGTCACGCTACCTCACGGTACAGGGAAGGATGTAAAGGTATTGGCACTGGTGACACCAGACAAGGAGGCAGAGGCCACTGAAGCCGGTGCCGACTATGTAGGGTTAGACGAGTATTTGGATAAAATCAAAGGTGGGTGGACTGATGTCGATGTGATTATCACCATGCCCAGTGTTATGGGAAAATTAGGACCTTTGGGACGCATTTTGGGACCAAGGGGATTAATGCCCAATCCAAAGACAGGAACGGTAACGATGGATATTGCCAAGGCCGTATCAGATGTAAAAGCAGGTAAAATTGATTTTAGGGTAGATAAAGGTGGGATTGTACACGCCGCAATTGGCAAAGTGTCTTTTTCAGTGGATAAAATCGCCGGTAATGCACAGGAATTACTGGATACCTTACATAAATTGAAACCTACGGCAGCCAAGGGGATTTATATGAAAAGCATTTATATGTCCAGCACCATGAGCCCGAGTGTTCAATTAGATCCTAAAGCAGTTTAACTGTAAAAAGTTTTATTATGACAAGAGAAGAAAAAGCGACCGTTATAGAAGATTTGACTGCTAAATTGGGGGATAATTCAACCATTTATCTGGCGGACATTTCAGGCCTGGATGCGTCAACTACCTCAAATTTGAGGAGGGCATGTTTTAAGGCCAATATTAAATTGTCTGTTGTAAAGAATACCTTGTTGGCCAAGGCCATGCAGGCATCCGACAGAGAATTCGGAGAACTGCCGGAGGTGTTGAAAGGAAACACCTCTTTAATGTTCTCAGAGGTTGGGAATGCACCTGCAAAATTAATTAAGAGCTTCAGAAAAAAGTCGGACAGACCTCTGTTAAAAGGCGCCTTTATTGAGGAAGCTATATATATAGGTGATGATAAGCTGGATACGTTGATCAGCATCAAGTCCAGGGAGGAAATGATTGGTGATATCATCGCATTATTACAATCTCCTGCCAAAAATGTAATTTCCGGATTGAAGTCCGGTGGCGGGAAACTGGCAGGTATCCTTAAAACATTATCAGAAAAATAAGTACGCACTAAAAACGAGTATAATTCAAAATTTTATTAAACGATAGAAAAATGGCAGATTTAAAAGATTTCGCAGAACAATTGGTCAACCTTACGGTAAAAGAGGTAAATGAATTGGCCGATATATTAAAGGAAGAATATGGCATTGAGCCTGCAGCCGCCGCTGTTGCAGTGGCCGGAGGCGGTGCAGCCGCTGGTGCTGGCGAAGGCGAAGCAGAAGAGGAAAAATCAGAATTCGATGTTGTCCTGACAGCCGCAGGAGGTTCTAAGCTGGCGGTAGTTAAATTGGTTAAGGAATTGACCGGACTTGGCTTAAAGGACGCCAAGGATATTGTTGATAGCGCTCCAAAAGCAGTAAAAGAAGGGGTGTCTAAAGACGAAGCTGAAGGAATCAAAAAATCATTGGAAGAAGCAGGAGCAGAAGTTGAGCTTAAATAACAGCGATAACCATATGGTTTAGGTTTAGGTCTTTCCATGTCCGCCGGCTGGTGGATGGCTAGACCTAAACCCTTTTATACATGGTATATAAAGCGATATACAACCCATCTAAGTATTCACGTTCAAAAGGCCCATAGATGTTCACAAAACAGACTGAAAGAATAAGTTTCGCAAGTGCTAAGAACATACCGGATTATCCGGATTTCCTGGACATACAGATCAAGTCATTTCAAGATTTTTTTCAACTTGAAACAAAATCTGATGAAAGGGGCAATGAAGGATTGTACAACACCTTCATGGAAAACTTTCCGATCACAGATACCAGGAACCAGTTTGTACTGGAATTCCTGGATTACTTTATAGACCCGCCAAGATATTCCATTCAGGAATGTATTGAACGGGGTTTGACCTATAGTGTCCCCTTAAAGGCGAGGCTAAAGTTATTTTGCACGGATCCTGAGCACGAGGACTTTGAGACCATCGTCCAGGACGTATATCTGGGAACCATACCCTATATGACACCCAGCGGTACCTTTGTGATTAACGGGGCCGAGAGGGTAGTGGTTTCACAATTACACCGTTCCCCCGGGGTATTCTTCGGGCAATCTTTCCATGCCAATGGCACTAAATTGTACTCGGCAAGGGTGATTCCATTCAAGGGTTCATGGATAGAATTTGCGACCGATATCAACAGCGTCATGTACGCGTATATCGATCGGAAGAAAAAATTACCTGTTACTACTTTGTTCAGGGCCATTGGTTTTGAACGGGATAAGGATATCCTGGAAATATTTGATCTTTCTGAGGAAGTAAAGGTTTCCAAAGCAGGGTTGAAGAAAATTCTTGGCCGGAAACTTGCAGCACGGGTCTTGAACACCTGGCATGAAGATTTTGTGGATGAGGATACAGGGGAGGTGGTTTCTATTGAAAGGAACGAAATCGTCCTTGACCGGGATACCGTATTGGAGAAAGACCACATCGATCAAATTGTGGATACCGATGTAAAGACCATCCTGCTTCACAAGGAGAACAATGCACAGAGTGATTATGCCATTATTCACAACACGCTGCAAAAGGATCCTACCAATTCAGAAAAAGAAGCGGTTGAACATATCTATCGCCAATTGCGTAATGCTGAACCACCGGATGAGGAGACTGCAAGAGGGATTATTGATAAACTGTTTTTTTCAGATCAGCGCTACAACCTCGGAGAGGTAGGCCGTTACCGGATGAACAAGAAATTGGGATTGGATATCGGTATGGATAAACAGGTCCTGACCAAGGAAGATATCATCACCATAATAAAGTATTTAATAGAGCTTATCAATTCCAAAGCGGAGATCGATGATATTGATCACCTCTCCAACAGACGGGTAAGAACGGTAGGCGAACAATTGTCCTCGCAGTTTGGAGTTGGTTTGGCCAGGATGGCAAGAACGATTCGCGAACGTATGAATGTACGTGATAATGAGGTGTTTACACCGATTGATCTGATCAATGCAAAGACCCTGTCCTCTGTAATCAATTCCTTTTTTGGAACGAATCAGTTGTCACAGTTCATGGATCAGACCAACCCCCTGGCAGAAATTACCCACAAAAGGAGATTATCTGCCTTAGGGCCGGGAGGACTCTCACGTGAAAGAGCCGGATTTGAGGTTCGAGATGTGCACTATACACATTACGGAAGACTATGTCCGATTGAAACTCCTGAGGGACCTAATATTGGTCTTATTTCCTCCCTGTCAGTGTTTGCCAAGGTAAACCCGATGGGTTTTCTGGAAACACCATATAGAAAGGTGACAAAAGGAAAGGTGGATACCAAGGACTATGTTTACCTCAGTGCAGAGGAGGAGGAAGGAATGAAAATTTCCCAGGCAAATATTCCGCTTAAAGAGAACGGCGCTATTGACCAGGAGAAGGTTATTGCCAGGGAAGAAGGCGATTTTCCGGTGGTTGAACC
>DATGCB010000065.1:0-2255 GCA_035312365.1 Eudoraea sp.
GTTCCCGGCCTTAGAGGGAGGTGGACCTTTAACTTCCTGACCATTGTCGCCTTTGGCAGTATCATGATGACCTATTTCGGAGTGAATTTTTACCTCGTGGGGCTGCACAGTTATGCCAGCGGTGCCCAGGTGATAACCCCATCCTTTATTTGGTATACCGTTTTTGGTGTGCTGTTACTGGGAGCCATAAGTTATTGGCGATACAGGGTACATTATGTAAAATCATAAGGTGTTTGCAGGCGTAGTAACCCTTATTTGCCACCGTTGGCCTGCAGGTCTGCCAGGCATTGCCCGTCCATGGATGGAACACTGCCTCCACTGATCATGTTAAGCAGGCCCTCCCCGGTTTCGGCGGTCCAGTACATCAGGCAGTCATCTATGGTGCAATGCCTCCCGTGTTCCACGTCCTGATGATCGCTTTGAGGCGCCGTGCCCGCATTCACCAATCCCAGAAGATGCCCGAATTCATGATTTATTACGGTTGTTTCCAAGACCGTCGTACCCGGGCCCAGCGGCTGGTTGCTAAAACTTTTGACGGTTTCCTCAAAGATGACAAAAGAGGTATTTCTATAGGCTACCCCCAGGACGGATCCCTCCGCGGTATTCTCCGAATATTCCCCATCGATAAAGAGGCCAAAAACGGCCATTTCGCTGCCGCCATTGTACTTTGTCCGGAGGTCATCTTCCAGGTCCCGGATATCGTTGATGGAATATATGGCCGGGCCGGGTGATGCGATCTCTTTCAATTCAATGGTAACCCCGGCCGGTTTATTAATACGTTCCTGGAGGAAGGTTTTAAAATTGTCGATCGTGGATGGGGTGGGTTCAAATCCCTCAACGTGGAATATTTCGAAATGTATGGCATTGAATGGATCGGCCGACAACATATCCCCGGCGGCATCCCCAACCGGCTTTTTATTTCCAGAAGTGTCTATAGTTTGGGGATTTCCGTTGTCATCTATTACCGTTTTATCATCGCGGTCTTTTGAACAGGCCACCAGGAGCAGCAGGAACATCAGGGATATGGGTTTCGGCATATTCATAGCGTGGGATCTGGAGAATTTAAGGAAATGATCATTCACCCATTTTATAAACGCAGGGGGGCTTCATTTAGTATGAGAAGGGAATGGGAGGAAGAAATTACAGTACATTTTGTATTTTATCAGATTATTTTCTCATCTTTACACCCTCATGAAGTTGTAGAAATTATGTTAGTTATAGATGTCACAGGGTTCTCGCCCGCAATTAGGTAATCGGCCAATGGTCGATGCATTATGGCATTTTTTTTCTTCATAGCACATAATTTCTTTTACAATGACACATTCGAATAAACTCACATTTAAGAAAATTGCCCAATCTTTTATTATTGCTGTAACAGGTAAGGAATCCGAATTTACAACCGGTAGCATACGCAAGGCTATTTTTATGTTATCCATCCCCATGATCCTGGAGATGATGATGGAATCCATATTCGCTTTAGTTGATATCGCCTATGTATCTCAGGTAAGCGTTAATGCCGTGGCTACCATAGGACTCACGGAATCTGTAATAACGCTGGTATATGCGGTGGCCATTGGTTTAAGTATGGCTGCGACCGCAGTGGTTGCCAGGAGGGTAGGGGAAAAGGACCTCAAAGGCGCCCGCGAAGCTGCCATGCAAGCCATCCTTCTGGGTATTGTGGTGGCGCTCTGTGTAGGGGCCATAGGATTACTATATGCCAGGGAAATCCTCGGATTAATGGGTGGAGAACCCGACCTGATCGCCGAGGGTTATGGATATACGCAATGGCTTATCGGCGGGAATATCACTATCCTGTTGCTATTTCTGATTAATGCGATATTCAGGGGTGCCGGCGATGCGAGTACGGCCATGTGGACGCTGGTCCTTTCCAACGGTCTCAATATCATCCTCGACCCCATTTTCATATTCGGACTGGGACCAGTCCCCGAATATGGCGTCATGGGTGCCGGTATCGCTACCAATATTGGCCGGGGAACCGCCGTCTTGTTCCAATTAGCCATCCTGTTCTTCGGATGGAGTAAAATAAAATTAGGGGTTCAGGACATCGTGGTGCGGGTGACCGTGATGATCAACCTGATCAATGTTTCCCTGGGTGGGATTGCACAATTTCTGATCGGCACTTCCAGCTGGGTATTCCTGATGCGACTGATGTCTGAATTTGGAAGCGAAGTACTGGCCGGTTATACCATTGCTATCCGGGTGATGATGTTTACCATCATGCCTGCCTGGGGAAT
>DATGCB010000066.1:0-8676 GCA_035312365.1 Eudoraea sp.
TCCCTTGAATCCTCCCAGGGCACTAAAAATAACCGTAATCAAACCTGCACTTACCACGGTTTCCCACGGTTCAAGGCCAAGCATGATGCCGCCTATTTTAATTGCCGCCAGGGTAACGGCGGCCATGGTAATTACATTAAATATTATCCCGAGGTAAACCGCTCGAAATTTGCGGAGAAACCGTGCCGGGGCCCCACCATATCTCATTTCATAAAACTCCAGGTCTGTTTTCACATTCGATTTTCTCCAAAGTTTGGCATACACAAATACCGTGAGTAACCCGGTCAGCAAAAAACACCACCAGACCCAGTTGCCCGAGACCCCGTTGGTCCTAACAATGTCTGTTACCAGATTGGGGGTATCCGTGGAAAAGGTAGTGGCCACCATCGACAGGCCCAGTAACCACCAGGGCATTGTTCTCCCCGAAAGGAAGAACTCTGACGAATCTTTTCCAGACTTTTTGGAAACATAGATCCCAATTCCAAGAACGATTGAGAAGAAAACAATTATAAAGCTGTAATCTAAGATACTGAGTTCCATAGTTTGGTTTTGGCTTGTGGATAAAGATATTATTTTTTAAGATACATTTGCTTTTTGTTCGGCAAACACCATCTATGATTCTCTTAACGGCACATGAAGTTTCTGCAACGGCCTGGGTATTGGCGTTGACTGCTGCCCTCGTCATTGGCATTTCAAAAGCCGGCATCAAGGGAATAGCCATCATCAATGTCACCCTGATGGCATTGGCATTTGGTGCAAGGGCATCCACCGGCCTGGTTGTTCCCCTTCTGGTCGTCGCCGATATTTTTGCGGTGATCTACTACAACCGGCATGCCCGCTGGTCCTATATTGCCCGCTTTTTACCCTGGATGATTCTCGGTATTCTCATAGGGGTTGGCATTGGAAACGACCTGGACGAACAGACGTTTAAGATCGGTATGGCAGTGATCATCCTGGTCAGCGTGGGCATTATGTATTGGTGGGATCGAAGAAAATCGAAAGTGGTCCCTACCCATTGGGCCTTCGCCGGGTTCATTGGCACTATTGCAGGTATTACCACCATGATCGGCAATCTGGCCGGCGCATTTAGCAATATTTACTTCCTGGCAATGCGATTGCCAAAAAACGAATTTATAGGAACGGCAGCATGGTTGTTCCTGATCATCAACGTCTTTAAACTCCCCTTTCATATCTGGTCCTGGGGTACCATAACCCCTGAATCCCTGCTTATAAACTTAAAACTTCTCCCGGGGATTGTCCTTGGGATTATCGTGGGAATCCAAATGGTGAAGATTATCAGGGAGGGTTTTTACCGTAAAATGATCCTGATCTTAACCGCCCTGGGGGCATTTTTGATCCTCTTGAGGTAGTTGTGGCCGGGATCCTTCATTTTCGAAACTCCAAACGCACATAAACCGGCAGATGGTCAGAGGGATACCTGCCATCTTTTGAGTCACTTAAGATGCCATATTTTAAGATCTCAAAGTCGTCCTGTGAAGTAAAGATATAATCAATACGCCTTTTAACAGCTTCGTTAAACATAAACCCGTTGAAGGTCCCTGTAGGCCCGAAAGCTTTGCTGCCAGCTAATATTTGCGTATCGTCCATGTTTTCCGCAAGGAATTTGATGGCCGGATGATCGGGGTCCAGGTTGAGATCTCCCATGAGCACCACCGGAAAATTTTCGGTATTGATTTCCTTGATTTTTGTCTGGATGAGTCGAATGCTTTCAAGGCGTGCCCGTTCCCCTATATGGTCTAAATGGGTGTTAAATACCCAAAAGACCGCCCGACCCTCTTTGGTTTGGAACAAGCCATAGGTACACACCCTCTTTATCGCAGCATCCCATCCTTTGGACGGAACTTCAGGGGTCTCGGAGAGCCAGAATGTATTTTCGCGCAGAAGTTTCAATTTGTTTTGATCATAGAAGATGGCTGAAAACTCACCTGCCTCCCTGCCATCATCCCGGCCCTTGCCAAAAAATGTATATCCGGCAAGACTCCCTTTAATATCCTGCAGCTGATGTAAAAGTCCTTCCTGAGTGCCGAAAATAGCAGGTTCATGGAAGATTAGTTGAGAGATCAGGAATCCCTTCCTGTTGTCCCAGTTATTGATGCTATCGCGGGGGTTGTCATAACGGATGTTGTAGGTAAGGACATCCATGGTTTGGGCAGCCACTCCAAATGCCATACCGACAAATAATAAAACAAAAAATCCGGTTCTTCCCTTCATTTTCCGTCCTTTCCCCTTAACCGTGCAAAATTCTCATAAGCCTTCGCGATCATTTCTTTTGGTGCCTGTTCAAATTCCTTATCCGTTATCAGGTAAACCTTTTGAACGCTGTCTAATTTTCGATGCATGTCTGACAGGATCTCGCTGTATTCAGGGTCATCAACCGCATTATGCAATTCGTGGGGATCTTTTTCCAGGTCATAAAATTCCCAGGCATCGATATCGTCATAGAAATGGATCAGTTTATAGCGGCTGGTCCTGATGCCATATTGTTTTTTAACCATATGGAAGGCCGGGTAATCGTAATAATGATAGTAGACCACATCCCTGAAGTCCTCCTCTTTTACACTCCCATCGAATAAACCCCGCATCGATTTTCCCTGCATGTCCCCCGTAAATTCAGTGCCCTCGGCAAAATCCAAAAATGTTTGTGCAAAATCCAGATTCTGTACCAGCGCATCCACTTTGCTTCCGGCTTCAATGACACCCGGCAGTTGCATCAACAATGGCATTCTAAAGGATTCCTCGTACATAAAACGTTTGTCGAACCAGCCTTTTTCTCCCAGATAAAACCCCTGGTCAGAAGTATAGACAACCAAAGTGTTTTTGTCGAGTCCTGTTTCTTCCAGGTAATCCAGGATTTTGCCAATGCCTTCATCCACGGCAGCTATCGTTGCAAGATAATCCTGAAGGTATCGCTGGCCCTTCCAGCTGTCCAGCTCTTTCCCGCGGAGATTTGCTTTGTGAAAGGCATCGTTCTTTTGCTGGTAGGCATTGTCCCAGGCATTTCGCTGTTCTGCGGTCATTCTTTCAAAATCGGTCTTCCAGGGGTTGTGGTCCAATTCACTGCTTCCCAGGGCCTTTGTCATTTTCAGGTCATGCCCCTCGTACATGTCCTCATAAATGGTCTGTTGTTGCTCTTTGGAAGCCCTTTGATTTTCGAAGGAGGGAAAGTAGGAATCCGGTAGTGGAAAGGTGACCGAATCATACAGGTTTGCATGGCGCAAAGCAGGCATCCAGTTTCTGTGAGGAGCCTTGTGATGCAGCATCAGGAAAAAAGGATCCCCGGTGTTACCGTTCTGTTTTAACCATTGCAATCCCTTTTCGGTAATAATGTCGGTCGTATATCCATTGATAATGGTAGTATCCTTTCCCTGGATAAATTCAGGATTGTAATAATTTCCCTGATCGTTGATAATATCCCAGTAATCAAATCCGGTAGGTTCTCCGTGTAAGTGCCATTTACCCACAATGGCCGTCTGATATCCTATTTTTTTCAGGTATTTGGGGAGTGTGGGCTGCGTGCCGTCAAATTGTTCCCCATTCATCCTGAATCCGTTGATGTGACTGTGTTTACCGGTTAGTATTACCGCCCTGCTGGGGCCGCAAATCGAATTCGTGCAAAAACTGTTATTGAAAACAGTTCCGTTCGCTGCAATCCGATCTATGTTCGGAGTAGGTGCTAACTTACCAAGAGGATGGCCATAGGCACTGATTGCCTGAAATGCATGGTCATCGGCCATTATAAAAAGGATGTTCGGCCGGGCCCTTCTTTGGGCTGGCCCGGGTGCCTTTTCCTTGCACCCCATCATTAAAACACCAAAAATGAAGGCCATCGCTATTTTTCTGATCATTTGTCGCTCCTTTTATCAATTTTAACCCTGGATTGTAAATGCTCCCCGTCAATAACCGTCCTTTTAATGAATTCTGAAATGCTCCCTGCATCAGCATATGGAAAATTGGCCCAATCGTGATTGCCCGTCGGATCATACACCAGCTGATAACTGCCCCCTAAGGCTGCAATCCTTTCTGCAATGGTAGCGGCTCCCTCCAGGACGATATATCCTGTCGTATTGGCCGCGCAATTGTGGTGTGCTGCGGTACCAAAGGGCACCAAATTGTCCATTTCGCCGTGAAATAACAACGTAGGTACCACATTATCCCCTGTAATGTAGCTGGCATCCATAACGGCCCCGGCAAAGGAAACCACGGCAGCGTAACTTAAATTGGGGTAAGGGAGTGCCTTGAATCTGTGGTGGTACTGCATAAAGGCGGTATTAAGAACTGCCTCAGCTCCGGCACTGCTCCCTATTAGCACTATTTTTTCAGGATCAAATTTCAGTGTTTCAGCCCTGTCAGATAAATACCTGACGGCTCTTCGTATATCTTCAGAAACCGCCAAAAAGATGTTTATTTTTTCCGCGGCGGGGCAATCACAACCAAAGGATTTCCCCTTCCTAAGCAGCCGGTAACTTATGGAGGCCACCGCATATCCCCTTTTAGCCATGTCGCGGGAAAAGTCGGCTTCGAGCCGGTTATCCCTTTTTCCAACCGCAAAACCTCCTCCGTGGACCAATACCAGCAGTGGCTTCCCTTTGACCGAATCGGCCTTGCCTGTATAAAAATCCAACCTTAGCGTATCTGAATAGGTATACGTTTCAACCGCAATGCCAGAAAAAACCGGATCCTTATATCGTTCCTGCCCGTGGATGATGAGACCGGTTAATAGAACGATGACGAAATGGATGATTGCCAGTTTGCTATGCGCCATGTTCGGGTTTATTTTAACCTGAAGGATCCCTTGAGGGTATCTTCGGAATTTGTCCCGACAAATACTTCAAATTCTCCGGGCTCGGCCACAAATTCCAGGGAACTGTTATAGAATTTGAGATCTTCGGGGGTTAAGGTAAGGGTGACGGTTTTCGATTCCCCTTCTTTTAGAAAAACCTTTATAAATCCCTTGAGCTGTTTTATGGGAGGTGTTAAACTGCGCACCACATCCCTCAGATAGAGTTGTACTACTTCCTCCCCGTCGTACGCACCTGTGTTTTTTAAAGTTACGCCAACGGTAATTGATTCGTTGATTCCGTACTCCTTTTTATCAATTGTAAGATCTGAATATGCAAAAGTGGTATAGCTGAGTCCGTATCCAAAAGGAAGCAGGGGACTGTTGGGCACATCCAGGTAATTTGACTTGAATTTTTGAAATTCACCTTCAGGTGCCGGCCTTCCCGTATACTTAACGCTGTGATAGATGGGGATTTGCCCGACATTCCTTGGCCATGCGGTGGTCAGTTTTCCGGAAGGGTTGTAACGGCCAAAGAGCACCTCGGCAATAGCATTTCCGGCTTCCACGCCGGGATGCCAGACGTGCAGAATGCTTGCAGGAAGCGCCAATTCTTCAGGTATTGTCAGGGGGCGGCCGCTCATCAGTACCAATACAAGCGGTTTTCCTGTTTTTACCAGTTCCCTTAGCAACTTTTTCTGGCTCTCCGGGACTGAAATGTCTGTTTTGCTGGCGGCTTCGCCTGTCATTTCGGTAGCCTCGCCGACAACGGCCACAATCACATCCGATTGTCGGGAAAGCGCCAATGCCTCCGTCAGCATTGCGTCCGGTGAACGTTCGTCGATCTGCACCCTTGGGCCAAACACATTGACATTCTTCGCCATGACGGGATCATCAGTGATGTTGGCCCCCTTGGCATACCGAACCTCAACGGCCGGTACCACGTTCTTAAATCCGTCCAACACGGGAACCGAAAGTTTAAAGTCCCCCGTGGGCGCCCAGGTACCCAGCATATTATTCGGGCTATTGGCCAAAGGCCCGATAAGGGCCACCTTTACCCCTTCTTTCAGGGGGAGGATATTATTGTGGTTCTTTAACAATACAAAGGACCTTGTGGCCAGTACCCGGGCCAAATCCCTGTTTTCAGGGCTAAGGATGTCTACCCCAGGCCTGTCAGTATCTGAATACCGGTATGGATCGTCAAAAAGGCCTAATTTGTGTTTTGCTTCCAAAATCCTTCTGGCGGCCATGGTAATGGCTTGTTCATCCACCTTGCCCTCATCGACGGATTTCGGTAGGGTGGTCAGAAAACCCTCTCCCACCATATCCATATCCAATCCCGCGTTTAGCGCAAGGGCAGAAACGGCCTGCAGATCCCCCAGGCCATGGGCGATCATTTCATTTACAGAGGTGTAATCGGAAACAACCATGCCCTTAAACCCCCAACGCTTCCTGAGAAGATCGGTAATGAGCCATTTATTGCCCGATGCAGGAATGCCGTCGATATCATTAAAAGATGTCATGACGGTAGCAACACCCGCATCCACTGCTGCCTGGTAAGGCGGTAAATATTGATTGAACATCTTAACCCTGCTCATATCCACAGAGTGGTAATCCCGCCCGGCCTCCGCCGCCCCGTATAGTGCAAGGTGTTTAACACAGGCAAGCATGGTATTGGGCTGCGTAAGGTCGCTTCCCTGGTACCCTCTTACCATGGCCCTTGCAATCGCAGCGCCCAAATAGGGATCCTCTCCCGCTCCCTCGGCAATCCGGCCCCACCTGGGATCACGGGAGATATCTACCATGGGAGAAAAATTCCAATTGATCCCGTCTGCCGTCGCCTCCCTTGCAGCCATTCGTGCCGCTTTTTCCACCAATTCCATATCCCAGCTGCAGGAAATCCCCAGGGGAATGGGATAGGTGGTTTTGTACCCGTGAATGACATCCGATCCGATGAGCAATGGTATTTTCAGCCTTGAATTCTTTATAGCGATGTCCTGGGCCTGCCTTACCTTTTCCGGACCCGCCACCCCGAAAAGTCCGCCTACTTTGCCCGCTTTTATTTTCGCTTCCACATTCTCACTGACGACAGATCCCGTGGCAACACCTCCGCCGGGCGTGAGCAGGTTCAGTTGCCCTATTTTTTCCTCCAGGGTCATTTTCCCCAGCAGTTCTTCGATTTCCGGAATCGTGTTCTGACTTCTAACTCCACCTATACAAAGACAAATCATAAGATAAAAGAGGGCGATTGTAATTTTGTTGCAGATCATTTTAGTCAATTTTTAGGGTTAAAGGTTGGGTCCAGGCTTTTTCATATTCGGTTTCATCATAGAAATTTTTGTTCGTCTTGTCAGACAGGACCCTGACCCTGACAAACAGGTATTCCCCGGTTACCCTGAAAGTTGCTGCCGTTCCATTAATTTTCTCTATCACGCCAGCCTGCTTCAATTTACTGTCAACGCCAATATACTGAATTTCATAGCTAACCCCGGGTTCGGAATCAATTTCAACGGTAAGGAGGTCGCCATTATTTTCAATATTCTTTAGAACCACTCCTGTGGAAGCATAAAAATTGCCTTTCTCCATGGCTCCTATAATCCCTTCGGCGCTTAAAGAATCCCCGAGCACCATGACCCAACCCCTTCCTGCATTGCTATACTTCCTGTTAAATTGATGATAATGATGGCTGTCATCAGTTGCTACGCCGTAGATCAAAGGTTTTCCATCTTCAACGTAGGCGCTGTTGATAAGATCCCACATTTGTTCTGTGCCCAAATGCGTGGAATCCCCATAGTTATTTACCTGTGGATGGCCGTTATATACCTCAAAAAAACGAACATCGCGCAGCTGTAAAAAATCGTCCAGGGAGATCCCATACTGAAAATTGGGGTGGTTAATATGCGGCATGATCGGGATTCCCAGTGCCTGTCTTTGTTCCAGGATGGCATTAATATTATTTTGGATCACTTCAACCGTACTGGCCCCGCCTTCGGGGGTTATCTTCTCCTGAATATTGGTGGCATTGATATGCACGGGTTTATCTTCAAATGCCGTGGTTACCTCCTCTGATTGAATGATCAGAAATTCCTCCCCTTTCTCAAACAATGGCCTGTACTCCAACAGCGTTTTAAGGCGCACTTCTGTGTTCCCGGTACTGTCTGTACGATGTTCAACCCAGTTTTCACCGTACTGGTCAAGATAGCGTTGGAAGCCCTGTTGCAGATAGTCACGATCAGACAGTGTTATCCATTTTTCCCCTTCGGCCAGGGTATTGTGATCCGATAATACGGTAAAGTCGTATCCGTTGGATTTATACCAATCCATGATCATTTCCGGGAATTCATCCCCGTCGCTCCAATAAGAATGAGCATGCAGATTGCCTTTGTACCAATTTTTTGCAGGCTGTTTCTCAGCGGAGCAACCATTTATATGGAACAGTGCGCCTCCCAGAAAAAAAAGTAGAAAAATCCTTTGTATCATAGATCGCAAATTAAGGAATAAAAGTGCGTTCAAACTCAATCCGCTTTAATGATCCCGCTTTTTTGAGATACTCCGTTTTCATTAAAGGCTTCCAGGGCAAAGTAATAGGTCTGGTCGGTATTCAGGGATTTCAATTCCAGTGAGTCCGCCTCGTAGACCAGCCAGGAATGATACAATTTATCGGGGGCCAGCCCCCAGAGTACATTATAGCCCTGGGCATTTTTTACAGCGCCCCACCGAAGGATGGCATCCCGCCGGTCTTCTTTCCGGTCTACCGTAAAATCATTCACAGGCTTAGGAGGATTGTGATATCCCTTTCCAAAAATACGGAGATCCGAAACAGACAGATAGGGTGTGGGTGCATGAATGTTTTTAAATCGGATAAACCTGCTTTTCTG